>JBFMCF010000021.1 GCA_040754625.1 bacterium
TAATGAGCGAAACTGTAATTACTGTGACTTTGCCGGGATATGTTAGTGTTCTGGCAAATTAATTTTTGATAAAACTTAAAATAGCCTTCAACGCCTATTCAGTAAGTTCTTCGGTGGGGGTATTCTCTTTAAACTTAAATTCTTTTTCTGTAAACAGCTTAACGCATGCGTCAACCGCATCAGGATCATAAAGCTTCCCTTTATTTCTTGTAATCTCCTGCAGCGCCTCGTCCACGGAAAAAGCTGTCCTGTATGACCTGTTAAAAACCATTGCCTCAACAACATCAGATACGGCTAAAATTTTTGCCTCTAAAAGAATATCTTTACCCAAAAGCCCGTTCGGATATCCGGACCCGTTAATTCTCTCGTGATGCTGCAGTTCAATTTCCGCAATGGGCCACGGAAATTCTATTTCCCTTAATATCTCATAACCAGCCCTTGGATGGGTTTTAATGATATTATACTCATCCTCCGTCAATTTTGAAGTTTTTGTAAGTATATCCGACGGGATAAACAGCTTGCCCAGGTCATGAACAACCGCGCACATCCTGAGTCCGTCAATCCTGTCTTCAACAAGTCCCATTTCCTTGGCTATTCCCCTGGCAAGGTCCGCCACACGCTGCTGGTGGCCGGCAGTAAAAGGGTCTCTTCTTTCAACTGTTAATGCCATCGCCTGTATGGCTCCCTTCATGGCCTTCCTTAAGGTCATTAAAGTATGCTGGAGTTTTTCCTCAAGCCGTTTACGTTCCATTACAGATTGCGCCACAAAAATCACCCCTTGAATGTTGCCTTTGTCATCATGCATTACGGAACTCGAAAAAATTACAGGGATTCTTTCTCCGCTTTTTGATAAAAACACCTCTTCTGTATTCCTTACATATTCCTCTTTAATTAAATCTTCCAGTCCGGTCCGCGAAGCCATAAAATCTTCTTCCGCGAAAATAACTTCAACCGGCTTCCCTATAAGTTCTTTTTCTTCAAATCCCAAAAGCTCGCACGCCGATCCGTTAACAGTCTTAATATATCCTTCTGTTGATATAACAAAAAGGGCCTCGTACATATAATGGATAATATTATTGACATACTCCTTGGCCTGGATAATTTCATTCCTTGATTTCTGCAAGGCCGTTATCATATTATTAAACGTTAACCCGAGTTCGCCTATTTCATCTCCGGACATAACGTTAACCCTATGGGTCAGATCACCGCTGCCTGCTATCTTTGCGGCCTTAATCAGGTCATAAATCGGGTTTGTCACTATTGTCACTAAACCATATATACCTACCCCTCCCAACACTAAAACCGCGATAATTATCCCCAGAATCAGCCTGACTATATTGCTGACTGCTTTTTTAATCGGCTCCTCTGAAATTCCAAGACGCACAACACCTGTTTCACCTTCTAAAACCGGGACAACAATATCAAGGATGCTTTTCCCGTTAATAATAAGTGATTTTACATCATGGTTTTTCGATTTAGTAATATTATTGGCATTTTTCAGCTCAACCGGAAAACCTTTTTCAAAAGTATGGGCCAAAACCTGGTTTTGCGAATCCAGGATAAATATATACTCTATATCCTGTTTAGAGTTTTTATATTCATTGATAAACAGCTGGAGCTCTTCAGTCCGGCTTGCCAATACGGGATTGATGCTTTCCGTGGCCAGGTTTTTAGCTATCAGAATACCTCTTTCCCGGACCTCCGATAACAGTCTCTGTGATATTGTTGTCTGTATTAAACACAATACAGCCAGTCCCATTATTACGACTAAACATATCGTCCCCAGTAAAAATTTGTATCTCAGGTTTAAATTTCTTATAATGTCCTTTAACATAATTTTATTCCATAATCCATTCTTTTAACTTGCGGATAGAATCATAAGCACTGTTTTCCACAGAAACGAATTTGTCTATTTTCATATTGCCGAGTATCTCTCTTCCCTTCTCGTCGGTATGTATTTCCAGCAATATTTGTTTTAATTTTTTCTTGATTTCAGGGTCAAAATTCGGGCGGACCACGACAGGCGGCATGCCGTAAGGAGGGGATTTCTCAATGATACTGGTTTTAGCGGTAAGTTCGGGATTGGTTTGATTAAGATATTCCCAGATGACGCTCGACACAGCCGCTCCATCCACGATTTTCTGCGCGACCATTTTTATGGAATTGTCATGCGCGTATGTATATATATTTTTCTTAAAATAAAAATCAGGCTTTTCGCCCATGTTTGTCAGCATGCTGTGGGGTACTAATTTGCCGGAGTTAGACATTAAGTCGACAAAAGCGAAAGTTTTCCCCTGCAGCTGTTTAAAATTTTTTATTTTGCCGTCAACGGAAACAATAATATACGAATATTCATTTGTTTTGCCGTTAATCTCAGGGATTGCGAGAAGCTGGATTTTATTGTCATCGTACCCGTCCACATAAGCTTTACTTGATAAAAAAGCCACATCAATTTCATCCAGACCCATCAGCCTGTTTATTTCTGCATAGCTTTCTTTAACCAAAATTTTAACCGGTTTATCTAATTTTTTTCCTATATAATCAATCAGCGGTTTATAATAAGCGAATTCCTCTTTTTGTGTAATAGTGTTTCCGATCGCTATCCACAGAGGTTTTTCTTTAGCCACTTCAAGTTTTATCTCTTCGGTTTTTTCAAGACTGATTACTTTGGACTTTTTAAAATTATTACAATTTACAACAAAAAATATAAGACAAATAGATTGTAGAACAACCAGTTTTCTTAACATTTTAGTCCTTTTATGCTTCTTTAGATTACAAAGACCGGGAAACTAAAATCTTCTTATAGCTTATATTTACTACTAAAAAACAATATAGTCAAGAAAAATTTGATTGTATTTTGAACAATTATTCACCGATAATCTTAATCAACACTCTTTTCTTCCTCTGTCCGTCAAATTCCCCGTAAAAAATCTCTTCCCATGGGCCAAAATCAACTTTCCCCTCACTAACAGCCAAAACCGCCTCCCTGCCCATGACTGTCCTTTTCAAATGCGCGTCCCCGTTATCCTCGCCGGTCAGGTTATGCTTATATTTTTCTATCCCGTACGGGGCCAGCTTTTCAAGCCACTCTTTAAAATCACAGTGCAGCCCGTTTTTCATTATCGTTAATAAAAACGCTTGCCGTAATGTGCATGGCACTTACAAGGCATAACCCTTCTTTAATGCCGCTCTTCTTAACTGCCGACTCAACTTGCGGGGTAATGTTTACAAACTCCACTCTTTCTTTTGTATTAAACCAAAGATATTCTTTATATGATTTCACCCCCCCCCTCCTTTTTAATACTGTTATTAAAATATCTTTCTCTTTTTTCAATTTAAAATATTCAATTCTTCTTAGGAGGGGCGGGGTTCATTTTCGGGCATGTAAAACCCTGCCGCGAAATTTTTTCAAGAAGCTTTTTGTAATTTTCTTCCGGATTCCCTCTAAAAATCCCGCTTCCTACACATGCCGAATCCACACCCGAATTTTTTATAATTAAAATATTTTCCATTTTAATCCCGCCGTCAACTGAAACCAGAAATTTTCCTTTTCTCCTTTTTAATTCTGTGATTTTTGCCATCATTTCAGGCAAAAACGGACTTCCGTAATAACCGGGAGTAACGGTCATTATTAAAACCTGGTCAATACTCAGCAAAAAATCTTCGATATCCTTAACCGCTGTTTTAGGATTAATTGCAATGCCAGCATCTAAATTATGGGCCCTTATCTCCCTGATAACCTCCCAGGGTTCATCTTTAGACTCAAAATGGAATATTATTCTCCTTGCTCCCGCATCTTTAAAAGGTTTTATTAAAGGGAGGGGATTTTCCACCATAAGATGGATCTCCATATTTATCGAAGTGCTTATTTCAGCCAGATCAAACGGCGAGATGCTCATGGTCGGGACAAATTTCCCATCCATGATATCTATCTGGACAAGACGGCAAAATTTTTCACATTGCCGTATCATTTTTTCCAAAACATCTTTTTTATCTGTCAGAATTGCCGGAACTATCTGCATTATAAATCCTTAGGTTTAAATGGATTAATTACCTTAACGTTTCGAATAACCTGATTTTGATTAAGGGCTTCCGTATATAAAATACTGCATTTGGCGCTTTCCGCAGAGACTACAATTAAAGCATCCCAAAAAGATATTTTATTTAATATGCTTACATCTATTGCATCATAAATCAGAGGCATACTAATCCTTACACAAGCGTAATTTTTTGAAATAAAAGCGAAAAAGAACTTGAAATGCCCAATTCTATTGGTTAAAATGATTTTGTCAAAAGACATAACAACCAAAAAAAAGGGCATTTCAAGTGAATAAAAAATCTAAAAGAAAATATAGCAAAATACTAAGGAATCGTCAACAACAAATTGGACACCGATTAAGAAAAAAACAATGGGAAGACCAACCCGATCCGATCATGAAGGGCAGCAACATACATTATGAAATGAGCGGGAA
>JBFMCF010000022.1 GCA_040754625.1 bacterium
TTTTAATTATTTTTAATCAAACATGGCACTACACTTTGGCCAAAAAAAAGAACCGCCCCTTATTTCTATGCGGTTCTTTTCGCTTCTTTTGCGATTTTTTAGGGTTTAACTGTCAAAGTTCTGTTAATCCCGATTATAAGGTGGCGAAGGAAAATTTAGAACAATTGAAATAATAACGCAGGCAGTTTAAAATTTATTTTTTTATCATATTTTCAATTTCCTGCAGTTTTTTGAGGGCTTCTTCCCTTTGTTTTTGCTGTTCCATCTCTTTTCTTTTCTTTTCAGCCTGCTTTTGTTTTTCTTCTTCTACCCGTCGTTTTTCTTCCTGCTCTTTTTGTTTGGCCAATTCCTTTTCTTTTATTTCATCCATAATACGTTTAGCCTTGCCGGATGCTTCATCAAGTTTGTCTTTTATTTTTTTGATAAGTTCTGTTACTTTGGGAAAATTGAATTTTTTCAATTCCACTTCAGCCTCTGAAATTATCGCCTCCGATTCACTTATTTCTGTTGAAGAATATTTTATCACATCGGTGCTTTTTATTTCAGATATGGAGTTTCTTAAAGCGTTGATTTCTCCGATATAGCTGTTTTTCTGTTTTTCATTCTGTTTTCTTTTCTCGTAAGCTTCCAGCATGTCTTTTTGCCTTTTCCCGTGATAAGACTGGATCCGTATATAGATAAAAATTCCGATTAATGCCCCGATAACAATAATGAAATAGACCACACCGGTTTCCAGCAGGCTTTTTTCTCTGATATAAAATTTTTCATCCTGGTTCCGTTGTTCCCCCGCAGCGTCGTATCTTATACGACTGTGTGTTTCAATATTAATACTGTCATCAATTTTGAGTTTTTTCTCCGGCATATTAAAAGTAGTATAACATAATTTTGATATTTTTTAAAAACTTTTTTTTGGAATAATAGTAAAATTGACAATTAATTGGAAATCTATTATAATCTGTTTCTATTGGTTATTTTAAGCTTCTGATGCAAATTATAAGTTATTAAAATTGAGTAGTTACAAGAAAAAAAGATGCAAATATTGGATAAAAATCAGGATAAATGCGGTGTTTTCGGAGTATTTGGCCATACTGACGCGGCCAGGTTGACTTATCTCGGGCTTTACAGCCTCCAGCATAGAGGCCAGGAGAGCGCGGGAATAGTTGTATCTGATGAAAAGAACGTAACATCTTACAAAGAAATGGGATTGGTATCTGATGTTTTTAATGAAGATATTTTAAAACGTCTCCAGGGGCATATGGCAATCGGGCATGTCCGGTATTCCACTACCGGTTCCAGTTTTTTAAAAAATGCACAGCCTTTATTGGTTAATTACCACGGTGGTTCGATAGCGGTTGCCCATAACGGCAATTTTACAAATGCATTGGAATTACGGCAGCTTCTGGAAAAAAAAGGGTCTATCTTCCAGTCTTCAATGGACACGGAAGTGGTGGTGCATCTTATTGCGAATTCCAAAAAAACAAAATTTGAAGGAACAGTAATAGACGCCTTCAAAAAAATAGAAGGGGCGTATTCCATAGTTTTAATGGATGCCAGGAGGCTTATAGGTATCCGTGACCCCTATGGTTTCAGGCCGCTTTGTTTAGGAAAATTAGGCCATAATACCTGGATTATAACATCTGAAACCTGTGCCCTGGATTTAATAGGCGCGGAATATGTCAGGGATATATCGCCGGGGGAAATGGTAATAATTGATAAAAACGGGATTAGTTCATTTTATCCTTTTCCCAAAAAAAAGCACGCCTTTTGCGCATTTGAATTTATATATTTTTCCCGGCCCGACAGCAATATTTTCGGGCAAAACGTTTATACGATAAGAAAAAGACTGGGAAAGATACTGGCAAAAGAATCCCCGGCCGCAGCCGATTTGGTGATTCCTATACCCGATTCGGGAATAAGCGCGGCCCTTGGTTATGCTGAAGAATCCGGGATACCGTTTGAAACCGGGATTATAAGGAACCATTATATCGGAAGGACGTTTATCCAGCCGCATCAATTCATGCGGGAGATAGGTGTCCGGGTTAAACTTAATCCGGTAAAGGAGGTTTTAAAAGGAAGGAAGATTATTGTAGTAGACGATTCGATTGTCAGGGGCACAAGCTGTAAAAAAATTATCGGGATGCTTTATAATGCCGGCGCAAAAGAAATTCATTTAAGGATCAGTTCCCCGCCGTCAAAACATCCGTGTTTTTACGGTATAGACACACCTCAGCAGAAAGAACTTATTGCGGCTAATACAGATTTGGAAGATATACGCAAATATCTTAAGGTTGATTCTTTGGCATACTTGAGCATGGATGGTTTAGAAAAAGCGTTATCTTTAGTAAAGGATAACTTCTGTTTTGCCTGTTTTGACGGGAAATATCCCATTGATATCCCGTGTGACTTGAAGAAATATTGTCTGGAAGAAACAATGGCTACACGGGTTGAACAATTGGAATTTTGATATATGAATGAAGTTTATTATATGCGCAAGGCATTGTCCCTGGCTGAGAAAGGCCGCGGTTACACCGGCCCGAATCCGCTTGTGGGAGCAGTTTTAGTCAAGAACGGGAAAATTATCGGCAGGGGTTATCATGAACGTTTTGGCGGGAATCACGCTGAAGTGAATGCTATAATATCCGCACGCGGTTCAGTTAAAGATTCAACGCTTTTTGTGAATTTGGAACCATGCTCCCATTTTGGGCGGACACCCCCGTGCACGGATAAAATTATTGAATCCAGAATAAAAAAGGTTATAATTTCTCATATTGACCCGAATCCCATAGTTAATGGCCGGGGCCTGGAAAAATTAAAAAAAGCGGGGATAAATGTAGAAACCGGTATTTTGGACAGGGAGGCCAAAAGATTAAACGAGATTTACCTGAAATTTATCTCACATAAGAAGCCATTTGTTATTTTGAAGGCGGGTATGAGCCTTGACGGGAAAATTGCCACAAAGAGCGGGGATTCAAAATGGATAACGGGTAAAGAATCAAGGGATTATGTATATTCTTTACGGAGCAGGACAGATGCCGTATTAGTCGGGATAAAAACAGTGCTTATTGATGATCCGTATCTGACATCTCATGGCGGAGGAACTAAAAAAAATCCTAAAAAAATTGTCCTGGATACACACGGCAGGCTTCCTCTCAATTCCAATATTATGAAAAATCCTGAAGATCTGATTCTTGTCGTAGCAAATTGTGCTCCTGAAAAAAAAATAAAAAAGATAAAAAAAACAGGCGCGGAGGTTTTGATTGTTAATAAAATAAAAAACGTGGCTGGTATTAATGAACTTCTGAAAATATTGGGGGAGAAAGATATCTCAAGCGTCCTGGTTGAGGGCGGAAGTGAAGTAAACGGGTCTTTTTTTGATTACAGGTTAGTTGATAAAGTATTATTTTTTATAAGCCCTATGATTATCGGCGGGAGAGAAGCGTATAGTCTGGTCGGCGGTGAAGGGATAAAGGCATTAAGGAATGCGGTTAAGCTGAAAGACGTTAGTGTTAAAAATATTGGGCGGGATTATTTGTTTGAAGGATACCCTGAATGGAGATAGTTAAGGAGTTTAAGTGTTTAAAAACTCCAGAACTCATAAACACTTAAACTCTTAAACGTGAATTTAAGGATAAACATGTTTACAGGTATAATTGAAGAAACAGGTGAAATTAAAAAAATAGAGAGAGATAAATTAATAATAAAATTCAGTAAAATTTCCGGCTTGAAGCCTGGAGACAGTATTTCTGTAAATGGTGTGTGCCTGACGGTTCAGGAACTCGGCAAAGATTTTTTTATATCAAGTGTGATGCCTGTTACTTTGCAAAAGACAAATTTAGGGAGTTTAAAAATAAAAGATAAGGTAAATCTGGAAAGGGCACTGACTCCCCAGGGATTCATGGGCGGACATTTTGTGTTAGGTCATGTTGATGGGACAGGGAAGGTGCTTAAAAAAAACAGGGATTTAAACGCGGTGTATATGAGTATTATGTTCCCGGAAGAATTGTCCTGTTACTTTGTCCCGCAGGGCCCGGTGGCAGTTAATGGGGTGAGCCTGACCATCGCGAAACTTGAGAATGAATCTTTTGATGTGTCGCTTATTCCGCATACTATGAAGCTGACAAATTTAGATAGCGTCAAAGAAGGTGATATTTTAAACATTGAAGCTGATGTCCTGGCAAAATATGTGAAAAATCTATTATTACAAAAAAATAAAGGCAAGATCACTTTGGAACTTTTGAGAAATTCCGGATTTTAATTATGAAAAGCATGAAATTTAACACTATTCATGAAGCGGTTGAGGATATTAAAAAGGGTAAATTAGTTATTGTTGTTGATGATAAAAACAGGGAAAATGAGGGTGACCTTGTGATGGCTGCAGAGAAGGTTACACCGGATGCGATTAATTTTATGATTAAATATGGACGGGGACTTGTCTGCCTGCCGTTGACAGGGAAAAGACTGGATGAATTGAAATTGCCTGCAATGGTGCCTGATAATACAGATCATCTGGAAACGGCGTTTACAGTATCAATTGATGCAGGAAAAGGAATATCCACCGGTATTTCCCCGCATGACAGGGCGTTAACGATAAAGACGGCAATTGATCCTTATGCGCAGCCTTCTGACTTAGTCCGTCCCGGGCATATTTTCCCTTTACGGGCAAAAGAGGGCGGCGTATTGACCCGTGCGGGACATACTGAGGCGTCTGTAGACCTTTCGGTGCTGGCGGGATTGTATCCTGCGGGGGTGATATGTGAAATAATAAATGAAGATGGAGCGATGTGCCGCGGCGAGGCGCTTTTTAGATTTGCAAAAAAGCACCGTTTGAAATTTATTACAATCGCAGATTTAATTCATTACCGCCAGAGGACGGAAAAATTAGTAAGGCGGATAACGGAAACAAAATTCCCGACAAGGTTTGGGGATTTTAAGTTAATCCTTTACGGGACAAGTATCGACAATAAAAACCATCTGGCCCTTATTAAAGGCAGGATAGATTCAAAAAAAGATACAATGGTCCGTGTTCATTCTGAATGCCTTACAG
The DNA here is from genome assembly GCA_040754625.1 of bacterium. Lineage (NCBI taxonomy): Bacteria > bacterium. Next base: position 5,045 of record JBFMCF010000022.1, read on the forward strand.
GGGATTTATTCCATTCCCTGCGTTGTGATTGCGGGGAACAATTGGAAAAATCTTTGGAAATGATAAATAAAGAGGGCAGCGGCGTATTTTTATATATGCGCCAGGAAGGCCGCGGTATCGGTTTGGTAAATAAATTAAAAGCTTATGCCTTGCAGGACAAAGGGGTGGATACGGTTGAGGCAAACAAAATATTAGGTTTTGAACCGGATTTGCGGGAATATGGGATAGGCGCGCAGATACTTGTGGATTTAGGATTGAGAAATATAAAACTTTTAACCAATAATCCTAAGAAGATTATCGGATTGGAAGGTTATGGCCTGAAGATAACAAAAAGAATCCCCATAGAAATAGAGCCAACAAGGCAAAATGTTAAATATTTAAAAGTAAAAAGAGAAAAAATGGGACATATTTTAAAGATAGAGCAGAAGTGCGGAAGTATGGAAGTGCGGAAATGCGAACGAAAATAAGAAACTTCCGTTCTTCCGAACTTCAGCGCTTCCGCGCTAACAAAGGAGGAAAAACCATGGCGGAGATAATTTCCGGAAATTTGATTGCAACAAAGAAGAAATTTGGTCTGGTTGTGAGCCGTTTTAATGAATTCATAAGCAAGAGTCTTTTAGAAGGAGCGGTGGATACTTTAACGCGGCATGGTGCAGATGATAAAGATATAAAGATTATCTGGGTACCCGGCGCGTTTGAGATTTCATACGCGGCAGGACAATTGATAAAGACAAGTAAACCCGACGCTGTTATTTGCCTCGGAACGATTATCAGGGGAGAAACCCCTCATTTTGATTATATTGCGAGTGAAGTATCAAAAAGTATTTCTCATTTATCATTGCACGGCGATACCCCTGTAATCTATGGAATTATAACTTCTGATAACCTGGAACAGGCTATTGAACGCGCGGGGACTAAAGCCGGCAACCGCGGCCGTGATGCGGCATTGACCGCGATTGAAATGGCGGATTTGTATCAACAGTTAAAGAAGAAATAAATGCAGGGGCAATAGGAAGGGGCAAGTAGCAAGGGGCAAGGAATTATGGGCAAAAGACGTAAATCCCGCGAGTTGGCTTTGGAACTCCTTTTTATGATGGATATTATTGGGGAAAGTTCGGATGATTCTGTTGCCTGCGATAAGAATCCGGGATATAATGCCGTGGAAAATTATTTAAACTCCCGGGAAATTTTGGACAGTGTAAAAGAGTTTGCTTTAAAATTAAAAGACGGGGTAATACAATATAAAGAAAATCTGGATAAAATTATTTCTAAAACCGCGGAAAACTGGGAAATGAGCAGGATGCCGGTCATTGACAGGAATATTTTACGAATGGCGGTTTTTGAACTTTTATACCTGGGAAAGACATCTGTTAAAATAATAATAAATGAGGCTATTGAAATTGCCAAGGAGTATTCAACAGAAGAGTCAGGCCGGTTTATTAATGGAGTTTTGGATAAAATTGTAAAAAACAGCGTTGAAGAAAAGATAGAAGAGTCTAACAAATGAAACTATTAACAGTAAAGGTTTTATTATTAATCCTGTTTCTTGTAACTTTTAATTCATGGGCGGCCGGGACAAAAAATTGTTACGATTGCCATAATATTTTGAAAGATAAATTCCAGAAAAAATATGTTCACCAGCCGCTGAAAAAAAACGATTGTAATGCCTGCCATAATGACCACGGAGATGAGAATAAATTGGTCTTGAAGAAAGAAGGAAATGATCTTTGTTACCAGTGCCACGATAGTTATGAAACAGAGTTTAAAAAGCAAAATAGGACTACAGGGATTAAATTAAGCCATTTTAATTTCCCGGTTGGGAGGGGTAAAAGCCGGTGTATAGAGTGCCATGACCCTCATGCAAGCGATAAACCTAAATTGATATATTCAAAACAGCACAAACCTTTTGAACAGAGAAAATGCCTGGATTGTCATGAAAAACCGGTTTTCTGGCAGCCGGTAAAATTTGTGGAAGAAGGAAGCAAGCTTTGTTTCAAATGCCATAAGATACAGGAAAAAACCAATATTCATACCCCTGTAAAAGAAGGTAAATGCACGTTGTGCCATGATCCGCATGCGTCGGTAAATGAATTTATGCTGAGAACGGAGTATAATTCAAAACTTTGCGCTATGTGCCATGAAACTAAATTAAAAGGAGAAGTTAATCATACCCCGGTGGAAGACGGGGACTGTGTGGTGTGCCATGCGGCACACAGCTCTGACAATCCCAATCATTTAAAGGAAAAAATAAATACGTTATGCTATTCATGTCATGATAAAATGACAGGAGAGGGGGTAGACCATTCACCTGTATCGGATGATGATTGTACAGTGTGCCATAATCCCCATAGTTCCGCTAATGATAAACTGATTATCGAGACCAAAGTCGGCGGAAAATTATGCAACAAGTGCCATGAAGATAAAACAATGGGCAAATTTAAGCATGTGCCTGCGGATGAAGGCGGGGACTGTATGATATGTCATGAACCTCATACATCAAAAAATAAATTCCTGCTGAAAAAGACAGGGAAAGAACTTTGTTATGACTGTCATGACGATAAGACATCAAAGGAGTTTAAACATTTGCCTGTAGATAAAGGGGAATGCTATAAATGCCATGATTCCCACAGCTCGCCTTATATTTACCAGCTTCGCAATGAAAATGACAAACGACTGTGTTATATGTGTCATGAAAATAAAGAAAATACCAGATATGTGCATACACCTGTGGCTGCCGGAAATTGCAAGGGCTGCCATGACCCTCATAGTTCGGATGCAAAATTCCAGTTAAGGGGCAAGGGCAACGATTTTTGTTATATATGCCACCAGTCCAAGAAAGAAGAGTTTGACAAAAAGGTTGTTCATAAACCGATTAAAGAAGAAAATGGGTGCCTTAAATGCCATATGCACCACGGTTCTTCCTATTATAGGAATCTCCGTGGAGAGTATCCTGAGGAACATCAAATCGATTATAAACCTGAAGAATTCGGGCTTTGCTTTATGTGCCATGACGCTAAGATTACAACCTATAAGTTTTTACAGGGGAAAGAGACTGATTTCCGCAGGGGTGAATTGAACCTGCATTATGTCCATGTAAACAACCAAAAAAAGAGGGGCAGAAAATGCACTGTTTGCCACAGCCCGCATGCTACGGACAATTACAGGATGTTGTATGATTTTGTGCCTTTTGGCGAAAAAAATTTCCGTTATAAATACCCGGTTGGTTTTAGTAAAAATGGAATGGGGAAAAGCTGTCTGCCTGGCTGTCACGGCAGGAAATTTTTTGGGCCTGATATGCCGAGTTTTATGAAATAAATAAATGTGGGACGGGGGTAAAGCGGTTTATGCGTTATGGAATATTTTCAGACGTGCATAGTAATCTGGAGGCTTTAAATACAGTCTTAGAAGATTCTAAAAAAGAAAAAGTTGATTCTTTTTTATGTTTAGGCGATTTAGTGGGATACGGAGCTAATCCTGACGAATGTATCGAGTTGATAAGAGGACTAAACCCGGTTGTAGTTTCAGGCAATCATGATTGCGCGGTGTCAAACAGGATAGATACCGTTAATTTTAACAAATGGGGCAGGGATGCTATTTTTTGGACACAAAAAAATATTAAGCCTGAAAATGAAAGCTTTCTAAAGGAATTAAGGTTAATCACAGATCACGATAATTTTACCCTTGTCCACGCGAGCCCTTATTATCCGGAAAAATGGTTTTATGTAATAACTGTTGAAGATATTATAAGATGTTTTTTAAATTTTAAAAATTGGATTTGTTTTCTGGGGCATTCACACCGGCCGTTTATCTTTGAGTTAAACCCGATTAATTTATATAACAGCAAGATTTTTTTAAGCGGGGAGGTTGTTTTAAAAAAAGAAATGCGTTACGTGATAAGTACCGGCAGTGTGGGGCAGCCACGCGACGGAAATAACAAAACATGTTATTTTGTGCTGGACACAGACACCAGGATAATTAAATTGATAAGGGCGGCCTATAATTATGAATTAACGCAGAAAAAGATTCTGGATGCGGGGCTGCCTTCTTTTTTAGCCGAAAGATTAGGAAAGGGAAAATAGGAAATGTTTAATTATTTTTTGACAAAAATATTCGGAAGCCAGTCTGAGAGAGAGTTAAAAAAAATAATGCCTGATGTCGAAAAGATTAACAGTTTTGGACAGGAATTAATTAAATTAAACGAGGCGGAATTAAAGGTGAAAACCAATGAATTCCGTGACCGTTTGAATAAGGGGGAAACTTTAGATGATATTCTCCCTGAGTCGTTCGCGGTTGTCCGGGAGGCGAGCCGCAGGCGACGGGAATGGGATCCTACATGGAATATGGTACATTTTGACGTGCAGTTGATTGGCGGTATAGTTTTGCACCAGGGCAGAATTGCGGAAATGGCTACAGGCGAAGGGAAAACCCTTGTCGCGACATTGCCGGCTTATTTAAACGCGCTGACGGGAAAGGGGGTCCATATCATCACAGTGAATGACTATCTCGCGAGAAGAGACCGTTTCTGGATGGGGCCTCTTTATGAATATCTTGGTTTGACTGTTGGCGTTATCCAGTCGGGAATGGATAGCTATGAACGCCACAAGGCTTATCAGTGCGATATTACGTATGGGACGAATAATGAATTCGGATTTGATTATCTCAGGGACAATATGGCCTTAAGTAAAGAGGAGCAGGTACAGCGCGGGCATTTTTTTGTAATTGTTGATGAGGTTGACAGTATTCTTGTTGATGAGGCAAGGACCCCACTTATTATTTCAGGCCCTGCCGAGGAATCAACGGATAAATATTACAGGATTGACAGTATTATTCCGCTTTTAAGCAAGGAGAAAGATTATATAGTTGAAGAAAAAGAGAAACGTGTTCTTTTGACGGAAGAAGGGGTATTAAAGGCTGAAAAACTGCTTCAGGTGGATAACCTTTATACCGGCAGCAACATCGAGTGGGTCCATCATATTAACCAGGCGTTAAGGGCGCACACATTATTTAAAAAAGATGTTGATTATATAATAAAAGACGGCCAGATACTTATTATTGATGAATTTACCGGGAGGTTGATGACGGGCCGCAGGTGGTCGGACGGATTGCACCAGGCAATTGAGGCAAAGGAACATGTCAAAATTGAAAATGAAAACCAGACCCTTGCGACAATAACAATTCAAAATTATTTCCGTATGTATGAAAAACTTTCCGGCATGACGGGAACAGCGGTGACGGAGGAAGTGGAGTTTCATAAAATATATAATCTGGATGTTGTGGTTATCCCCACAAACAAACCGTTGGTACGCGAAAATTTCCCGGATGTAATTTACAGGACCGAGAAAGAAAAATTTAACGCGGTTGTAGATGAGATCATCAATTGGAACAAGAAAGGAAGGCCCCTCCTTGTCGGCACCATTTCCATTGAAAAATCGGAATTACTAAGCTTGATGCTGAAAAGAAAGGGAATAAAACATAACGTGTTAAACGCCAAATACCATGAAAAAGAAGCCCAGATAATTTCGCAGGCGGGAAGACTTGGAGCGGTTACTATAGCCACTAATATGGCGGGGAGGGGAACTGATATTCTTTTGGGGGGAAATGCCGAGTTTTTGGCAAAAGAATTAATTAGGACCGATATTGAATCACCGGAAGAATTTGAAAAAGAATATAAAATAGCACTTGAAAAAGTTAAAAAGAGTGTTGAAGAAGAACATAAAAAAGTTGTAGAGTTTGGCGGGTTATATGTCCTCGGCACAGAGCGGCATGAAAGCAGGCGGATTGATAATCAGCTTCGCGGAAGGTGCGGGAGGCAGGGGGACCCCGGGGTTTCACGGTTCTATATTTCATTAGAGGATGATTTAATGCGGCTTTTTGGTTCTGATAAAATATCGGGGATGATGGGGAAGCTTGGAATGCAGGAAGGAGAAGATATTCAGCACCCATGGGTGACCAAGGCGATTGAAACCGCCCAGAAGAGGGTTGAATCCCATAATTTTGAAATCAGGAAACATCTCCTTGAATATGATGATGTTATGAATAAACAGAGGGTTGTGATATATGAAGAAAGACAGGCGGTCCTTGAAGGCGAGGAATTGAAAGAACATATACAAGAGATGCTGTCGGAAGTCTTGCAGGACAAAATGGATATCTTCCTCAATGAAAATGTCCATCCTGAAGAATGGAACACAAAAGCGTTTATTGAATGGTTTCATACCTTGAACTCTGCGAAACTTGATATTGATTTTCTAAAGACGGGAAGAAAAAACATTGAAGATATTGTTTATAATAAATTGCTTGCTATTTATGAAGATAAAGAAAAAGAAATTTCCCCTGATATAATGAGAAAACTGGAGAGGATGATTATTCTCCAGGTGGTTGATAACCGCTGGAAGGACCATTTACTTTCCATGGACCATTTAAGAGAGGGAATTAACCTAAGGGCTTATGCCCAGCGGGACCCACTGGTTGAATACCAGCACGAGGGTTTTGTCATGTTCAATACAATGAACGAAAAAATCAAAGAGGAAATAATTGATTATATTTACCGGATACAATTAAAAAAGGACGTTACCCCTGTTACAAGAAGACGCCAGCCTATGTATTTTTCGCATGCGGAACCCGGAAGTATCAAAAAAACCGAACAAAGGCATTCCGAAGATATAGGCCGGAATGATCCTTGCCCATGCGGCAGCGGGAAAAAATATAAAAAGTGCTGCGGAACAGCGAAAGCTTAAAAAATAAAGCTCTATGGTCTGGGTTCCAGGATCTATCAAAAATTAACTTGCCAGAGTACTATAGCCTGGAGCTTATAACAATCATGTCATATTTCCTTTCAGCCTTAAGCGGCCTATTGTTAATATTGTGTTTTCCTCCATTTGACCTGGGTTATCTGGCATGGGGAGCGTTAGTCCCTCTTTTTATCGCTATTGACAAAAAAAAATCAATCCATGGATTTACGCTTTCTTTTTTTTGCGGGCTTATCTTTTTTTCAGTCAGTGCCTTTTGGGTCAGTGTCTTCCATCCTTTGGCTTTGCCGCTCGGTATTATTTTTTTGGGCCTGTTTTTCGGGGTTTTTGGATTAATTGTATGTTTTAAAGGCGGATTTTCTTATTCCCTGCTTCAACCGTTATTTTCAGCATCTGTGTGGACAGGTATTGAATATTTAAAATCGCTTGGATTTTTAGGATTCCCGTGGTTCAGCCTGGGCTATACCCAGTATAAGTTTCTATGGTTAATTCAAATCAGCCGGTATACGGGTGTCTGGGGCGTGACTTTTTTAATTGTTCTTTTCAACGCGGGGTTTTCCCAATCAATACTTAAAAAAAGATTAGAAAAGTCCCTTGTTTTCACTATGGTTTTAACCTCTATTTTATTTTTATGGGGAAATTCTTTTGTCAAAAAAGACGTGAAAAATGATTCTAAAGACGGATTGGAAATAGCTGTAGTCCAGGGGAATTTTGATGTTTATACTTATTTCCCGGCTGATGTTGTTCTTTCCCGTTTAGTTCCTCTCAGCATGCAGGCCGCAAAGCAAAGTAAAGCCGGCCTTGTTGTATGGACCGAGACAGTAATACTTGAGGATATGGAGAAGAACGGAGTTTTAAAACAAAGATTAATACAGCTTGTGAAAGATATGAATTGCTTCCTTCTTTTGGGTATGCCGGCTTATAGGAAAATTGGTATGGAAGAAAAACACTTTAACAGCGCGGTGTTAATGTCCCCGGAGGGGAATATTTCATATTATAATAAGACCCATTTGGTCCCGTTCGGGGAATTGGTCCCGGGCAACAGAAAATTCGGTTTTATAAATAAATTCGCGGAATCCATAGAATCCGGGAAATATGACCCAAGTGATGAACTTTTATTGCTTGATTCAGGAAAATGGAAATCCGGCGCAATGATTTGTTTTGAAGGTATTTTCGGGGACCTTGCAGGAAACCTTGTCAGAAAAGGCGCGGATTTTCTGGTTAATATCACTGAAGACGACTGGCTGAAAAAACACCCGTCGGGAATGAAACAGCACGCCTATATGTCGGTTTTTAGAGCGGTTGAAAACGGGATTTATTATGTCCGTGCCGGGAATTCCGGCCTGTCTTTTATTCTTGACCCGAAAGGCAGAATAATTGAATCCATGCCTATAAAGACAGAAGGTTTTTTTGTAAGCAGGATTTATCTTAAAAAGGACGCAAAAACATTTTACACCAAATACGGGGACGTGTTCGCATGGATAATTTTGCTATTAAACGTTGTGTTGATTTGTAATCTGTATTTTAACTCTTTCCCCTCTAAAAACAGAAACCATAATTAATCCTGACGAGATATGGACGGGCAATGCACTCTCTGTACTAACGTTTACGTCCCGTAAACTATGATAGCCCATGATTACTCAATCCTGAATTTTACCTGTTTGTAAGATGTGTTCCCGCTTCTGTCTATGGCGATTATGTCCAATATATGGTCGCCTTTTTCGCTGATTATTGCCCCCGGAACGTATGTCCCCTCGTCTAATGTAATTGTTGTGTTAACAGGCAGGTTTGAATTGTCTCTTATTGTAATGCGCGGCCGGACATATTCCTTGTTCAGCGGATAAATATTTTCTATTGTAATCATCGGGGGTGTATTATCTATGATTGTAATATTAATAAACGCGGGTTCACTGTTTATAAGGCCGTCATTGACCACAAGTTTGAATGTATACGGCCCGCCGATTGATTTCGGCGTAAAACCCGGTTTCGAACTTTGCGGATTTTCAAGTATAACTTCCGGACCCGCAGTTTGGACCCATGAATAACTTACAATAGGGTCCCCGTCGGGATCGCGGCTGGCTGTCCCGTCCATGGCAGCCGCCATATTTACCTCCCATATAAAATCCGGACCCGGGTCAGCCACCGGGAGCATATTTACCGGTTCAAAACGGCATGCAAATATATCAGGGTTACCCATTTTATGGTCCACCCATGCGAAAATAATATTACCGTTTTGCTGAAATTTTACCTGGGGTTCATTCTGGACGATTCCCTCGTAAATAGATGATGAACCTGTTTTTGTTTGCTCATCTTCCCCGTTCCGGTTGTTTACCGGGAAATTATAATTTATATCTATTCCCTTGGGATCATAACGCTGGGCATAAATATCAGGGTCACCGTTGCGGTAATCAAGCCAGGCAATAATGGAATTCCCATTTGAATCAATATCGATAACAGGGTCAATTTGCTTGACATCTCCGGTATTATTATCACCGGTAAGAAAATTTTTACCGATGGGTTTAGTGTTTTCATCAAAATATTGCGCGTAAATCACAATTGTGTTTCCTTTACTGCTTGACCACCATGTGACAATAAAATTCCCATTGAGATCACATGCCACTTCAGGGTGATTGCAATTTTCTGTGGACATTTCATTTATTTTGAAATTTTTCCCTGTTAACTTTCCGTCCATTTGGATTTTTTGGCCGTATATGTCCCATTTGCCTCCCCGGTTGTCGGCCCAAACGGCAATATAAAATCCCTGATTAGACACCGAAACCGCAGGCCACCTGCAATATGTTTTTTTTGGGAACTGGGTTATTTTAAAATTTCCCGCAGAGGGAATTGTTATATCCAGTATTTGTCCGTATATTTCAAGCTGGCCGTTTCTTTCATCCCGCCAGATAATTATTGCAGGTTTATTTTTTAATCCGGCGATATCCGGCTGGTCCTGTTCGGATAGGGTCTCATCATCATTGATTTTAAAATTATCGCCTTTGGGATCACAACCGACGTCATAAATCTGGCAGTAGATATCCATGTTTTCATTCCGTTCATCCTGCCACACAACCCCGAAATAGTCGTTTGAAAATAAAGATACGCGAGGGTGCCCCTGGATAGAGGCTTTTTTATCGGTATTTACACGAAAATTGTTTCTTTCTTTAATAAAATCTTTATTATAAACTTGTGCGTAAATATCCGAATTGAATTCACCCATCCGGACATCGGACCAGCACATAAAAATGGTACCATGTGTATTTATGGCAAGACTTGGTTCTGCCTGACCTGACGCGCCGGTATCCGAATTGACTTTAAAATCTTTTACTGCCTTGATTAAAGGCCTTGGAGAAGAAAATTTTTTATAGTAAATGTATGATGACTCTTTTTCCTGGTTGTACCAGACAAGGTGCAGGTTGGCGACGGAATCAGAGATTATTTTGGGATTATACGAATTATACTTATCATTTGTAATACGTGAATCTTCGCTCCATTTCCCGTCAAATTTCTTGTAATAAATTTCGTAATTACCATCCCGGTTGTCCTGCCAGACGATATGGATTACTCCCAGGATATCTATGGTAATACCCGGGTTTGTAATCGACGCTGAGGCATTATTGGAATTTGAAACTTTTTGATCGGGTTCCCATGTTTTTCCATTCCATTTTTTATAGTATATCGCATAGGTCTTATCGCGGTTATCCCTCCATACTACATGAACATTTTGATAATTATCAACTGCTATTTCAGGACTTTCGGATGATGCGGGGTCCGTGGTTAAACGAAAATCTTCGCTCCAGTTTTTACCGTCAAAATATTTATAATAAATCTCATAGTTACCGTCGCGGTTATCCCGCCAGACAAGGTGCAGATTATTGTATTTATCTACTGCCAGTTTCGGATTGGCGGCAGATACTAATCCTTTTGTAAGCTTTACATCGGGCTGCCATCCTTTATCAATTTCAAATTTTTTGTAAAATATTTCATAGATGCCATTTTCCAAATCCTGCCATGCGATATAGATATTTCCTGTTTTATCAGCTATAATATCCGGACTTGCGGCCTGCGAATTTTCTCTGGAAACCCTTATGTTTCTCAACCATCCTGCGGAAAATTTTTTATTATAACTTTCATAATAAATGTTATAATTTGATAAACTGTTGTCCTGCCAGACAAGATGCAGATTGTTTAAAATATCTGATATTATTACAGGTGTGCGGGGGGTCCCTTTAGTTTCTGCTATTTTATCGATTGGGCTCCACCTGCCGTCAAATTTGGAAAAATAAATATCCTGTATATTGTTATTTTTAGTTTGCCAAACTATGTATATGTTGCCTTTGCTGTCGGATGTTATACTCGGATTAATTGAATTGAAGTTCTTGTCGCTTATTAATATTTCTTTTGACCAGTTGGCAAGAGATATTGAAAAAGAGGTTATTGTTATGAAAAATATTAAAATTAACTTAAATATGGTAATTAACCTTAAGAAAAACATCTTAAGAAGAAATTATATCATAATTTTATATAAATTAATATAAAGATTTGTGATTTAGAAATATTGAATCCGGGCCGATAAATTTTATATATATATCCATAGGAGTTAAAATATGCCAGAAACAAAAAATGATGCCATACCAATTCAAAATAAATCTAAAAAAGAAAAATGGCAGGAAGAAATGTCAAGCTATGAAAAATCAAAAAAAGCAGATTCTTCAGAAGACAATAAAATATATGTTGTAGTATTTTTCCTTGAGAAGGAATGGTATGGTATAAAAATAGAAAGTGTTTCAGAAATCATTAAATTGTCCAAAATATTTCCAATTCCTCAAACTCTGGATTATATCCTCGGGGTTATGAATTTAAGAGGGGAGATATTGCCAGTTTTAGACCTTAGGAAGCTGTTTAGCACCTTAGTTTCACCTTTTACCAGTGAAACAAGAATTCTTATTGTAGAAGCGGATGATGTCAGGCTCGGGCTGCTGGTTGACGGTGTTTCTGAAGTGATAGAGGTTCCGATGTCCAAAATAGACAGTCCTCTTTCAACATTAGACCGGGTAAAAACAGAATATATATATGGAGAAATAAAAATTGGCAACACTGTTTCCCAGGAAGAAGGGAATGAACGTTTTCTTGCAATGATCCATTTGGAAAATATTATAAAAGAGGCCGTAAACAAAAAATAACCCCAGGTAAATGATCTCACAAGCTAATATTGAAATATTGGTATTTAAATCGGGAGAATACACCTTAGGATTGGAAGGGGAAGAAGTAATCGAGGTGATCAATTCCCCAAAGATTTCTCTCCCGGGAAAGGAATGTGTTTTTCTGGAGGGAGAGACATCTTTCAGGGAAGAAAATGTGCCGGTTGTTGCTCTCTATAAGAAGTGGAGATCGCCTTTTGCCGGGAAAAACAGGAGTGTAATATTTGTAAGTATTGAAGATAATATATTTGGGATTTTAGTTGATTCTGTGGAAGACGTGTTTGAAATGCGTTTAAGCGAGCTAAATAAATTTCCGGATTTTATTAAATACGCGTCTGGCATTGATTTTATCTGGTCTATAGCAAAAAAAGGCGGGGAACTGATTCCTATACTGGATTTGGATAAAATTTTGAATAAACATGAAAAAGAAATAATAATAAAATATAGGAGGAATATAAATGAGTGAGAAAAATGATACAAATAATAAGTGGTCGCGGATAAATATTAAGTTTATATTGACCATTGGAATCGTTCTTATTATAGGCGGGGGTATAATGATGACTTACACCCTTATATCTGAAACCCGCCAATATAACAAACAGGTGGAGGAAAAAATCCGGTTGGCCAATGAAGTAATATTCACGGGGGTGTATCAGATTATGGCTACAGGCGAAACAGGCATCAGAGATTACATTGACAATTTAAAAAAAATAAGATTAGTCTCGAATCTCAGGGTGTTAAAATCCGACAAATTAGGAAAACAATATGGCATAACAGATGAGGAAAAACCAAAGAATGATGACGAGATAAAAGCACTTAAGGGTGAACACGTAAAGTCAACTTATTCAATAAATAACGACAGGTTTTACACGGAAATAACACCCATAAAATATGAGGAGGGCTGTTTGAAATGCCACGAGGGAAAACTAAATGATGTATCTGCCGCGTTGTTGATTACTGTTTCTCTTAAAGAGAGCGATAAAGAAATAAAGAAAAGGCAATTTATCCTGGGCCTTATTTTTATTATCTGTGTCGTATCGATTTTATTGATTCTTTATTATTATATCCAGTGGTTTGTTGTAAACCCGATAAATACCTTGGCCTCAATTTCAAATATAATTTCCGACACGGGAGATTTAACAAGGAAAATTGAGATTAAATCCCGCGATGAAATCGGGCATATGGCCAGTATTTTTAACGATATGGTCCAAAGCCTTAGAAATTTGGTATCTCATATACAGGCCGCCGGCCTTAAAATAAGCACTGTTTCCGCGCAGCTTGTGGCTACCGCCGAGCAGCAATCCAGCGGGGCAACTGAAGAGGCCGCGTCAGTCAGCGAAATTTCAGCTACGGTTGAGGAACTATCCGCGACTACAAGCCAGATAGCGGAAAACGCGAATGAAGTTATTAAAATTACCGAGCAGACTTTAAAGGGCGCGGAGGTTGGTAAAAAGGCGGTTCTGGATACAATCTCAGCGATGGACGATATTAAAAATAAGGCCCGTGAGACAACGGGGAAGATAGTCGCGTTAGGCGAACATACGCAAAAAATCGGAGAGATAATTGATATTATCGATGATATTGCCAACCAAACCAAGCTGTTATCACTGAATGCGGCTATTGAAGCTGCCAAAGCGGGAGAATACGGCAAGGGTTTTGCCGTAGTGGCTGTTGAAATAAGGCAGCTCGCGGAAAGCGTGGTTAAATCCACAAGCAAAATAAAGACCTTTATTACGGAAATACAGTCTTCTTCAAATGCTTCCGTTATGGCCACGGAACAGAGCATGAAAGGCATTGAAAACGGCGTTTCTCTTACCCGCAAAGCGGGGGAAATTTTAGGAGAAATATTGAATATAGCGAGGCAGACAGTGGACTCGGCGAACCAGATAGGGATCGCGATTCAACAGCAGAAAGTAGCGACCGAACAAGTCGCCATTTCAATGAAAGAAGTCGCGAGCGTGGCAAAGCAGTCAGCCGCGGGATCCAAAGAATCGACCGCGTCAGCGAGTGAATTGAACAGCCTGGCTACAGAATTGAAAAATGAAATCAATAAGTTTAAGATTAAAGAAAATAAGTAGATAAATATGCCGGATAAATCTGTAATTCTTAAAGCATTAAAAGAAGACAGCCTGGAATTAATTCAAAAACTAAATACGGGTTTTTTGTCCCTTGAAAAAGATCCGGGCCGGAAAGATATCTGGGAAGATGTTATGCGGACACTTCATAATCTGAAAGGATTAAGCAGGGTGATGGGGTTCGACAGCATAGGTGTTTTATCTCATCGTATGGAAGATGTAGTCAAAATAATGTTTGATAATAAGACTTCTTTTTCCGCGGGGAAACTGGATGTTTTTTTAAAAGCTGTGGATGCCATTGATTTGTTTTTGAAGGCGGTTATAGACAACCAGAAGGTGGATTTTAAACCTGATAATTTTTTGTCCATGCTTGATGCAATAGCCAAAGGTGAGCCTTTAGAAAGTGTTCAAACAAAAGAAGGACCTCCCGGAGAAAAAATTTCTGAAACTGCCGCCCCGGCGGCGGCACCTGTATCATCTCCTCCTCCTCCGTCGCAATCCGCGGTTCAGGATTCTGTCCGTATCAGGACGGACAGGCTGGATTACCTTCTTAATCTCGCAAGTGAAATGGTTATAGACCGTATTTGTTTTAATAAAGAGCTTAAAGATATGGAAATAATACAGGATATGATTTACCGGGAATACCAGGAGTGGCAGGCTTTTTCCAGGGAGTGCCAGATAAACTTATTTGCGGAAGACGGATTTAAAAATGCTTATCTGGAAGATAAGCTTAATAAAAACATCCAGAACCTTTCTATTTTAAAAGAACAGTTTGTAACTTTATTTAATAATCATTCAACTACTATTTCGCATCATAATACGATTATAAGTGATTACCAGCAGAAAATTACGGAAGTCAGGATGCTTCCGGTTTCAATCATACTTTCTACTTTTCCGAGGTTAGTCCATGATTTGGCGCAGCAATTCGGCAAGAAAATAGAATTTATTGTTGAAGGCGGAGAAATTGAAATTGATAAAAAAATACTTGAAGATATCAGGGACCCGTTAATTCATATTTTAAGAAACGCGGTTGACCATGGAATTGAAAGTCCCGCGAAAAGGAAAGAAATCGGCAAGCCTGAAACAGGAACAATAAAGTTAACCTTAAGTTATCAGGGGTCCCAGATAAAAATAGAGTTTTCTGATGACGGAGGGGGTATAAATATTGAGGAAATTAAAAAGTCTGCAGTGAAAAAGGGCTTTTATCGTGAAGAAGAACTTAAGGCGCTGGAAAGGGATGATTTGCTTAATTTGATTTTCAGGCCGGGTTTCAGCACATCTGAAATTATTACGTCTGTTTCAGGGAGAGGTGTTGGTATGGATGTGGTACAGAAAAATATAAAGGCTTTAAGCGGTTCATTGACGATAAGCACGAGAGAGAATGCCGGAACAAAGTTTACGATATTAATACCGTTATCCATGGCCACAACAAATATTTTAATTGTAGGAATTGGTGAACAGCTTTTTGCGATTCCCTCTCTGGCTGTTGAAGAGACCCTGGAGATATCTTCGGAAAATATTCACACGGTTGAAGGAAGAGAAGCGATTTCGATAAGGGACCATATTATTCCTTTGGCCTGGCTGGATGTCGTTCTGGGTATAAGAAAGAAAGACAAAAAATTAAAAAAGCACAGTAAGCTTTCAGTTGTAATACTTATAAGGGATGATAAAAGAATAGCGTTTGTGGTTGATAAATTAGTTGATGAATGTGAGGCGGTAATAAAAAGTATGGGAAAAAAAGTGAAGGATGTTTTTAATATTATTGGCGTTACGATTTTAGGGAGCGGAGATCTGGTATTTATCCTGGACCCGTTTGAATTAATAATTTCTGCCAGGCAGAAAGAATTCAGGAGCGCAGCGGGGGAAGAAGATAAAAAAACACAGGCATTGAAACAGCCCTGTGTTCTGGTGACTGATGACCAGATGACTATCCGGCAATTGCACAGAAGTATTCTTGAATCGTCAGGGTATAAAGTAGAAGAGGCAAGGGATGGGGTTGAAGCTTTGGATAAACTGTCCAAAAATAAAATTGATCTTGTGATTACCGATGTCCAGATGCCCAGGATGGATGGTTTTGAATTGACGGGGAAAATTAAGGTAAAAGATGTTTTTAAAAAGATCCCTGTTATTATTATTTCGGGACTTGGAAGCGAAGATGACAAAAAAAGAGGAATTGAATTAGGTGCGGACGCATATCTTGCCAAACAGGATTTTAACCAGCAGAATTTGATTGAGATAATAAAAATTTTATTGGGCAGGTATTCTTAATACTACTAAAAGACAGGGGGTCTCAATGATTAAAGCAGTAATAGTAGATGATGTCGCGACAGTCAGGGAAATATTGAAGATTGCTTTGGAAAGCGACCCGGAAATAAAGGTTGTGGGAATGGCGCGCGGCGGCAAGCAGGCGATTGATATTATTCCTGTTTTGAAGCCTGATATAGTTCTTATGGATTTAAAAATGCCCGATATGGATGGGTTCCAGACAGTCCGGCATATAATGGATTATTTTCCTGTCCCGATAGTCATAATTTCATCTGTTTCCGCGAAAAGAGACGATATGATGTTTCAGGTATTGGAATGCGGGGCGCTGGATTTCATCCCTAAGCCGTCACTCGGGGATTTTGATACTAATCCGAATTTCGCAAAAGATTTGGTCCAAAAGATAAAAATTTTTGCGGCAGCGAATATAAGCAAAAAAATAAAGGTAAAATTTGGGACATCAAAAATTTTAAATTTATCGGGTATCGGTAAAAATAAAAAAAAGGTCGTGGCGATTGCGTCTTCTACCGGCGGACCCGGCGCATTGAAAGAAATAATACCATTATTCCCGCCGGATTTGCCGGCAGGTATAGTTATTGTTCAGCATATTGTGGAGGGTTTTGTAGCCGGGCTTGTCGATTGGCTGCAGAAATTGAGCAGGATTAAGATAAAAGTTGCTAATGAGGGGGATGTTGTTGCGCCTGGTATTGTATTTTTTTCGCCTGACACGTCACACATAATTATTGATGAAAATGGGAAAATCAAATTTGAAAAATCCCCGCCTGTCGGAGGAGTAAGACCCGCGGCGGATATTTTGTTCCCGTCAGTGGCAAAATATTACGGTAGTTCCGCGATCGGGGTGATAATGACGGGAATGGGAGATGACGGGGCAAGGGGAATCGAACGTATAAAAAAAGAAGGCGGGGTCACGATAGCGCAGAATGAAGAGACATGTACGGTTTTTGGAATGCCCAAGGCCGCTGTTGAAAGAGGTGTAATTGATAAAATAGTCCCTCTTAATATGATACCTGAAACAATAATTAAATTATTGTAGGAGATGAGTATGGGTAAAAAAATTCTTATCGCGGATGACATGGCAACTATATTGACTATGGTTAAATGTATTCTTGAAGAAGAAGGTTATACGGTTGTTACGGCGGTTGACGGTGTTGAGGCAGTAAAAAAGGCATTTAAGGAAATGCCGGATTTAATTGTTATGGATTTGATGATGCCGAAATTAAATGGTTACCAGGCGTGCCGGTTATTGAAAGAAGAAGCTTTAACGGGGCATATCCCGATTATTATTTTAACAGGGCAGGATAAACCTATTGATAAGTTTTGGGCAATGCAGACAGGGGCGGATGAATATTTGCTGAAGGATTTGATTAAGGGGTTTCAATCTGAGGAATTGGTCAGAAAAGTAAAAATTCTTTTGGGGGTAACGCCTAAAAAAGTGAAAAAAGAGATTTTCGATACGCAGATTGATGAATCCGGTATTTTTATGAGAATAAATGATTTATTGGATAAAAAACTTCTGGAATCAACGGTCTTGAACGAGATAAGCTGTCTGGGCAAAACTATTTATGATGAGGAAAAAACAATGTCTTCCATTATGTCCATGCTCCAGAAGATAATAAATTTTGAGAACGGGCTGATTTTTTTAAAAGATGAGAAAAAGGTATTAATTTATCAGAAGGGGACTTTACTTGAAGAAAATAAGAATATTGTTTTAGAAAAGGCCATGGAACATTTCAATAGTCTGTCAGGGTTGGCTGTTAATAAAGATGATTTAAATGTCCGGATAGTTGAAACAAAAGAGGAAAAGGCTGTAAACGGTGCCGGAAATACATTAAAATCATTTTTGGTTTCAGAGTTGTCCACACGGGATAGTGTTATAGGTCTTTTATTGTTTTCAAGCTGCAGCGAGGATGTTTATACAGATAAAGATAAAAAACTTTTGAGTTTAATTGTCAACCAGACTTCCATTGTGATGGATAACGCGAGGCTTTATCAAAAAGTGGAATCCCTGTCGATAACTGATGAATTGACAAAAATGTATAATAAGAGATATTTAGACCAGATACTTCCTCTGGAATTAAACCGCATAAAAAGATATAACCGTATATTCTCATTAATCATGTTTGATATTGATTTTTTTAAAAAAGTAAACGATACCTATGGACATTTACAGGGAGATATAATCTTGAGGGAAGTCGCGCGTATCGCAAAACAGGAAATAAGGAAAATAGATTTTCCTATCCGTTACGGGGGAGAAGAATTTATGCTTATATTGCCGGAAGTAAATTTAGATGCGGCAAGGAGTATCGCGGAGAGAATAAGGAAGGCCGTAGAAAAATTTTTATTCCCGGGCCAGCAGGGCCCCTTGCGTGTGACAATAAGCCTGGGCGTAGGTTTGTGCACAAAAGAAAATGCCGATGAAGACGGGAAAAAAATAATTAAACTTGTTGATGAAGCGCTTTATAAAGCAAAGAAATCGGGACGGAACCAGGTATGCACAGCGGGCGAATAATAGTAAAAGATAAAGAACTGCCGTTAGAAGTTTTTAGACTATTCAGGGATTTAATCTATGAAAAGTGCGCTATTTTTATTGACGAAAGCAAACTTGATTCATTAAGAATAAGCCTGTTATCAAGAGCCACAAAAAAGAACCTGTCCAGTTATTCTGAATATTACGAATCTCTTAAAAATGATAATTATTCGGAACACGAATTTAAAGAACTTTTAAATTTAATAACGATAAATGAAACAAGTTTTTTCCGCACGCCGGCCCATTTTAAGGTGCTGAAAGAAGCGGTCTTGCCTGAAATTATTAGAAGAAAGGCTGATATGGACCGGACAATCAGGATTTGGGCGGCGGGTTGTTCGACAGGTGAGGAACCGTATTCAATAGCGATGACGGTTTTAATTTATCTTTTGACCTTCAAGGATTGGAAAGTCCAGATATTGGCGACAGATATATCGGAACGGGTGCTTGAAATAGCAAAAAGAGGTGTTTATCCTGAAAGGAGCCTTAAAACAGTGGACCGTTATTGCCGTGACCTGTTTTTTGAAAAAATAGATGAAAATAATTATGCCATAAAAGACGACCTTAAAAAAGTAATTGAATTTAAATATTTTAATCTTATCGGTACGCCTTATCCCTTAAGCGAAATAAAAAACTGGGACATTATTTTTTGCAGGAATGTGACTATCTATTTTAAGGCCGAATCCACAAAAAGAGTCATTCATAATTTTTACCGGAGCCTGGCGGCAGGCGGCTATCTTTTTATAGGCCATTCCGAGAGTTTAAATAATATATCGGATGAATTTAACCTGGTTGAGGTAAAAGGGACTTTTTTTTATTATAAATCAGCGCAAAAAAAACAAACGAATAAAACTGCCAGGGATTTTTTTGATTTTGATAAAAGATTAAAGCCTGATTTTAAACCGGATGTGAAAGAAGCAAAAAAAGAAAAAAATAAAGATGAAACTATAAAATTTGAAACGGCGTTTATTTGTCCAAAAGAAGATATACGGGACGAAACCGGGGTTTTATTATCAAAAGCGGAAGACCTTTTTAATAATGGGAAAATAGAAGATGCCATCCGGGCGTGTATTGAAATTGAATCCACGGACCCGCTTCTATGGGAAGCTTATTTTTTACTGGGTTTAATCCATTATAATGTCGGGAACGCAAAAGACGCGGTAATTCAATTTAAAAAGGTGGTCTATCTTAATCCCCGTTATTTTTTAGTCCATTACTATTTAGGGAACATATACCAGAAAACAGGGGAATACCAGAACGCCGTTATGTCTTATAACAACGCTGTTGAGTATTTAAAAAGCGGCAGGAAGGAAGAAACAAGATTTGATAAGGACATAAACCGTAAGGCACTGGTTGAAATCTGTGAAAATAATTTAAAAGAAATAGAAAGAGAGGCGGAAAATGTTTAAAGAATTCGAAGATAAGTTAAAATCGGCTAAAGAGAAATTATTTGAATTAAGGAGGTATCTTTGACCTTGGTAGAAGCGAGGAGAGATTAAAGGAATTGAACAAAGAAATGGAAAATGTTTCTTTTTGGGATGACAAAGACAATGCGCAAAAAAAAGTCGAAGAATTGAAAAGTCTGAAAAATAAAGTTGAAACATTCCGGGATTTAGAAAAAGAACTGGAAGATTTGAAACTCCTTGCTGAACTTTCGAAAGATGAAGAAGCCGGCGCGGAAGGTTTATTAACGGAACTGGAAATATTAACAAATAAACTGGACGGGCTTGAATTAAAGGCGGTCTTAAACAATCCTAAAGATGAAAAAAACGCTTTTTTGGTCATTCATCCCGGCGCGGGAGGGACGGAATCGCAGGATTGGGCGCAAATCCTTTTCCGTATGTATATGCGCTTCGCGGAATTAAAAAAATATAAAACTGAAATTATTGATTATCTGGCAGGGGAAGAAGCGGGAATAAAAAGCGTTACTGTTTTGATAGAAGGATCCTACGCGTTCGGTTATCTCAGCGCGGAAACAGGGGTGCACCGGCTGGTTCGCATTTCGCCTTTTGACGCAAATAAACGAAGGCACACCTCTTTTGCTTCGGTTTTTGTTTACCCTGAGGTGGAAGACGATATTGAAGTGGTAATCAATGAGAATGACCTGCGGGTTGATACTTACAGGGCGGGAGGTGCAGGCGGACAGCATGTAAATAAAACGGATTCAGCGATAAGAATCACACATATCCCCACAGGTATCGTTGTCCAATGCCAGAATGAGCGGTCCCAGTATAAAAATAAAACTATGGCATTGAAATTCCTGCGTTCAAAATTATATGATTTATATGAAAGTAAGAAAAAAGAAGAAGACAGCAGGGCCTTGGGGGAAAAGAAGGATATTTCATGGGGCAGCCAGATCCGTTCATATATATTCCAGCCCTACCAGCTGGTTAAGGACCATAGGACCGGGCTGGAAGTCGGAAATGTCCAGGCTGTTATTGACGGTAAAATAGGTCCTTTTATTGAGGCTTATCTGAAAAAGAAAAATTTCTAACGGGGTTTACTTTTTTTAAAAAATATTGTAAAATAAATATTTATGAAAAAGTTAATTAATTTATTCATATTCCTTGTTTTTATCTGTGCCTGCGGGAAACCTTATAAAAAGGAAGATGATATCAGGATTGAAGAGTGGACAAAAACAGGGATTACCCGCATAACCAAAGATATGACCTGGAAAAATGACGTGCAGGTCAGGGGAATAATACAAATAGAAAAAGGGGCCAAACTTACGATACTCCCGGGAATTAAAGTTGAATTTGTCCATGTTGATAAAAATAATGACGGGTACGGCGAAACAGGACTGGTAGTTTATGGTAACATTATTGCGGAAGGGAAGCCTGATAAACCGGTTATTTTTACTTCGGCAAGTAGCGCAAAGAACAAAAATGATTGGCAGGGAATTTATATTGAAACAAGTAACGACAGCCTGTTTAAAAACTGTATTATTGAATATGCAAATAAAGCGCTCCATCTGCATTTTTCACCGATAGTGATTTCAAACTGTGAATTGAGGTTCAACCAGGGCGCGGTTCATTTCCGCGATTCCAATGTAATGTTCGACCATAACTATATCCATCATAATATTATTGGCCTCCGGATTTGGAATTCTGACCCAATCATTGTATCGAATACGATTAAAGACAACCAGACAGGTATTTTTCTGGCAGAAGGGATTAAAAAAATATTTGTCCAGAATAATAATATTTATAAAAACAGTGAATATAATATGGGGCTTGGAGAACCGCAAAAAGATGATATAAACGCCCAGAATAATTACTGGGGTATTAATGATTTTAAGGACATCGAGAAAAAGATATATGATAAACTGGATTCAGAATATTTAGGCAGGGTAATTTATTCCCCGTATTTTTTGGAATTGCTGGATATAAATAAATAAATTATGTTAAAAAATAATATTGAAGCTGGAAATAACCGAAAAGCATATTTTAAAAAAGCGTCTGGCTGTAATTTTGCCAGGCGTTTTTTTATTTTATGTTTATTGTTCATATTAATTTTATTATCGCCAAAGAGGACTTATGGAGACACTACTTTTGTTGGTGGCAGAATATCCTCAGATACCACATGGACATTGGCAGGTAATCCCTATGTTGTAACATCAGCGATAGAGGTTTACGGCGATGCAACAACCCCGGCGCGATTAACGATTGATACGGGAGTGGTAGTAAGATTCTCAAGCGGGATGGGACTCAAGGTGGGAAGCGGAGAGAGCAAGGGGATATTGCGTGCGGTAGGCGGAAGTATAGAACCGGAGAAGATAAAATTCACGGCAAACACCGAAACACCGGGCAGGGGGATGTGGTCAAATATATATTTTGACGACGGTGCGGTGGATTATGACACGGTATCGGGGACAGGGAGTGTCCTGGAAAACTGCGTAGTTGAATATGGCAGCCAGCCAGGATATGCGGATGAGAACATATACATATTGAACAGTTCGCCAAAAATAAATAAGTGCGGGATAAAAGAGAGCGGGGCAAATGGAATAAGGGTGAACGGCGGAAGCCCCTCAATAGAGAATTGCATATTAAGCAATAACGGGACAAACGCGATACTTTTACAATCGGCAGGGTGTAATTCTTTAATAAACGGGAACACTATAATAAATA
>JBFMCF010000023.1 GCA_040754625.1 bacterium
GGATCAGAAGCTATATTTCGACGTGCAGAAAAAATGGAGTCGGTTCTGTACAGGCTTTGAACTTATTATTCAGGGGAGAGTTACCGGAGTTTATGAAATAATTGTGTTTTTATGCTGAATAGTTACATAAAATCAATATATATTTAGGAGGAAAAATGAAAAGTAGAGTCCTTTTGTTCAGTCTGTTTTGTATCATCTTTGTAAGTTCTGCTTCATTTTCGGCAGAAATCAATGTTGGCGGCCCCGCTGGCGATTATACAACAATTCAGGAAGCTGTGAATGCCGCGGACCCGGGCGACACTATAAACGTGGCGGCGGGAACATTCAATGAAAATGTAACAATCGACAAAACAATTACCTTAAACGGTGCGGGAAGAAATCTGGCATTTGTAACAGCCTCAAATCCCGATTATGACGTTTTTAAAATTATGGCTGCCAATGTAATAATAAACGGTTTTAATATTAGCGGCGCTTCCGGCACTAACATGGCCGGTATTAATCTTGCAAATAATAGTGGCGCCAGTAACTGCAATATTTCCCAAAATGAGATTTCGGGAAGTTATTTTGGAATATACATTGGTGTAACTAACAATTATTGCGTGTTTGACAATAATAATCTGCATAACAATTCCACTGGAATTTACGGTAACCGGTGCTCAAATTCCACGATTTCAAACAATACAGTTCAAAACGGAATAACCTTAATAAATGAAAGTATTAATAACCTGATACAAAATAATACTGTTATCGGCAGCGGAATAATATTAAGGTTAAGCTGCAGCAATAATACAATAGTTAATAATACCCTGGCTAATGGATATGGTATCAATCTTAACATTATGGGGGCTGAATATGCGGATACCGCCAACCTGATTTATCATAACAACCTTATAGGCACTTCATCGCAGGTAACTGACTATAATCCAGCGGATAATATGTATTACAATCAAGGGCTCCTTGAAGGAAATTACTGGTCTAATTACGCCGGAATAGACGACGGCAGCGGCATTGACAAACACGCAATCGCCGGTGACGGTATCGGGGATACTTTATTTCCTCACCCGGGTGCGAATTTTGACTCTTATCCATATACAACTAGAATCCCTGTTGCAAATGCCGGGCCTGACCAATCTGCTCAGATAAACCAGTCAGTAAACTTTGACGGATCAGGATCATCGGATTCTGACGGGACAATAGTTTTATACAACTGGGATTTTGGTGACGGAACAACAGGAAGCGGTATAACTGCTTCAAATAGTTACAGCACTGCCGGTACTTATACTGTCACATTAACTATAACCGATAACGAGGGCGCGACGAATTCCGATGTTTGTCAGATTGTGGTAAACAGAATAATTAATGTCGGCCCCGGCGGCGACTTTACAACAATCCAGGAAGCCGTAAATACCGCATACCCGGGTGATATTATAAACGTAGCGGCAGGAACATATAACGAAAACGTAACAATCAACAAAACACTAACCTTGACCGGCGCAGGGACAAACCAGACATATGTTACAGCTTCAAATCCCAATGATGACGTATTTAAAGTCACGGCGGGTAATATAAAAATAGGCGGTTTTAATATTAACGGAGCTTCTGGCACTAACATGGCCGGCATTAATCTTACAAATAGCAGTGGTGCCAGTAACTGCAATATATCCCAAAATGAGATTTCGGAAAATTATTTTGGAATATACATTGGTGTAACTAATAATAATTGCGTGTTTGACAATAATAATCTGCATAACAATTCCACTGGAATTTACGGTAACCGCTGTTCAAATTCCACGGTTTCAAACAATACGGTTCAAAACGGGATAATTTTAATCAATTCCAGCACAAATAACATGATAAAAAGTAATACTGTTATCGGCAGCGGAATAATATTAAGGTTAAGCTGCAGCAATAATAGAATAGTTAAGAATACCTTATATGGAAATGGCATCAATCTTAACATCATGTGGCCTGATTATCCAGATATAGATAACCTGATTTATCATAACAATCTTATAGATACTACATCACAGCCGCAGATAACTGATCCTAATCCTGCTGATAATATGTATTATCATCCGGGACGCCTTGAAGGAAATTACTGGTCTAATTACGCCGGAATAGACGATGGCAGCGGTACTGGTAAACACGCAATCGCCGGTGATGGTATCGGAGATACTTTAATTCCTCATCCAGGTGCGAATTTTGACTCTTATCCATATACAACCAGTATACCTGTTGCAAATGCTGGGCCTGACCAATCTGTCCATGCAGGTTTAACGGTAAACTTTGACGGGTCAGGTTCATCAGATTTACAGGGAACAATTGTTTCATATAGCTGGGATTTTGGTGACGGAACAACGGAAAGCGGTGTAACTGCTTCACATATTTACAATGCTGCCGGAACTTATACAGTTACATTGACGGTAACTGATAACGAGGGAGCGACAGGTTCTGATGTCAGTCAGGTACACGTAAATAATAATCCGCCGTTAGCTATAGCAGGCGGCAACAAATCCGGCAGCCGTATTGCTCCTGTAAATTTTGACGGTTCTGCTTCTTTTGATACCGATGGAACAATAGTTTCTTATCTATGGGATTTCGGTGATGGAGCTTCTGCTTCGGGCGCTGTCGTCAATCATATTTACAGTTCACTTGGAACATTTACGGCGACTCTCACTGTAACTGATAATAACGGTGCAGCAACTTCTGATTATTGCGCGGTTGCAATCCCAAATCTGCCTCCTGTCGCAAATGCAGGGCCTGATCAGACAGTTGAATACCAGGATATGTCGACTTATGTAACTTTTGATGGTTCAGGATCAACTGATGACGGCGGAATCCTTTCATGGTCTTACAACTGGAATTTTGGAGATGGTACCACTGGCACGGGTGTTATAATCACACATTACTATGATGCCCCTGGAAATTATACCGTTACACTGAGCGTTTTAGATAATAACTATGTTTCTGATACAGACACATGTCAGGTAAAAATATTTCAGTATCCTATAGTGTCGCAGCTAAATGTAAATCCAGCTTCAGGCGAAGCTCCATTATCTGTCAATTTTACTGCTGTTGCCTTTGATTTTGACGGATCAATAGTATCATACGAATGGGATTTTGATGGAAATGGAATTTATGATACAACGACAACTAATAATACTGTAAGTTATATTTATAATACTGCCGGAAATTATACGGCAAAAGTGAAAGTAACTGATAATGACGGTTTTACAGCAGAAAATATCACATATATAACGGTTATCCAACCAAATCAGCCGCCTGTACTTGATCCGATAGGTAATAAGTCAGGTGACGAAAACCAGTTATTGCAGTTTACAATATCCGGCAGTGACCCTGATGGCGGTGCAGTAAGTTATTCCGCAAGCAACTTACCTTCCGGAGCAGTATTTGACACAACAACAGGAACCTTCACGTGGACACCAAGTTTTAGCCAGGCAGGAACATATAATGTGACATTCATAGTAAGTGATGGTTTTTTAACAGATTCAGAACTAATTATGATAACAATAAACAACATACCTGACCTGCCTATTGCAGCGCCTAGTAATCTTAAAGCGGTAAGAAATACAAGCACAAATTATGTAACTCTCACTTGGAATGACAATTCCGGCAATGAATCCGGTTTTAAGATTGAACGAAAAATCAGCAGGACATGGTCACAAATTGCGACTGTAGGAGCAAATATTAAAACTTATGTTGATATAAACGGCAGAAAAGGTTATATCTACAGGGTTAGAGCATATAATCCTGATGGAAATTCCCCCTATTCAAATACAGCAAAATCCAATTAAGCAAAAATATTAATTAAACAAAAATGCCCACTTTAAGAAAGTGGGCATTTTGCGCCTGCTGCCTTGTTCATAAGTCCTTCGCTCAACTTCATGACGAACCGACTTAGGAAACCGCTTCTAACTATTTCATCTTCCCTATTTAAAAGAATTCTTACGCCATTAAATAAAACTAAACCCAGATATTCTGGAAGTTTCTCTTTGACAACTAAAAAGGAATATTAAATATCTATTGTAATTTCCACTTATCTTTTATTTCAAACGGTTTATTAATGCCATTTTCTGCCTGCAAGGTTCTAAAATATAATCTATCTGAACCTGGACAATTGTATTTATATCCCCTTTTCCTGAAGCACCTGCATCGATTTGATAAATGCCTTCTTCTTCATCCGGGAAATCAGTAAAACTGTTTGCCTTTACCCCTGATGGATAAAATACGCGCATACGGTAATAGTTATGAGTATGCCCGACAAATACTGCACGGACTTTACCTCTATGTCTTACCAGCATCTCCCAGAATGCATCCCGTTCTCTCAGCGACTCATTAAAGGCATCATTCAAATGTGAATATCTCGGAAATGCGGGTTCGTGAAAGGAAATAAAAACATGTTTAATATTCTCTGGTGTTGACATAATAATCTGTTCAACCCACTCCATGCCGATATTATTTATAACGCCGTTTTTACCTAGTTCAGAATATCCGTCGACAGCAATTATACGGGCATTCATATAATCAAAATAATAATCGCAGGATTTGGAATGCCTGCGGACAACATTTGGAATTAACGGAATAATTATATCACGGGCATATCTAAAGTGCTTGCCTCCATTTTCAAATTCATGGTTTCCAATAACAGGCAAAAACTTTGGTTTAGCAGATGATTCTGCAAAAAGTTCATTGTAATCATTATATCTTTCTTCAAGCGGGTCCATATCTCCCGCAACTATAAGAAATTCAGCACGATTAAAAAAAGGTTTGGGATTAATTTTCATATCACGTATTTCTAAAATGGCATTTCGCCATGTATCCCTGCCATCTCTGGGATCAGCCAAAACCGCGAATGAAAATTTTGGAGTACATTCATATCTTATTTCTTTGAGATTTGTGCAATCCAAAAACAAAATAGAAAAGAAATAGAAAAATAATATCAAAATTTTTTGGAAGGAAGGTATTATGTTTTTCTCGCACGATTTACCCCTGGTCATTATATGATGCAAAGCGCCAGGGACATCTAATCTCGCTTGTCTTGGCATGAGCGGTATTGTATTCCCAGATAAGGTCTTTGTCAATATTTAACTTACTCTGGGAAACAACATCCCCAAAGTTCTTAGTGGAAATATATCAGAAAAAAGTGGATTCAGCAGGTTTACATATTTTTAAACAAAGCTTATTATATAAATGGAATTTGTTAAAATATAAAATATTAAGGAGACAAAAATGAAAGCAAAAGTCAATAAGGAACTGTGCACGGGTGACGGGCTTTGTGTCGAAACCTGCCCCGATGTTTTTGAAATGGAAGGTGACACAGCCAGGGTAAAAGTAGAAACAGTCCCTGAAAAGCTCAAAGATAAATGCAAAGAAGCGGCCGAGGGATGCCCGGCAGAAGCTATTTCAATTGAGGAATAAAATCCAGGCCAGGAGGAAATCTTATGGAAAGAAAAGCGGGTTTATGGATTGACCATAAAAAAGCTGTTATCGTTTTCGTTTCAGGAGAAGGCGACCTGATATTCGGGCCCGGTGAAGCAAAGAATGAATTAAAAAAGGGAATGGAAAAAGAAAACCTCTCCAAAATAATAGTTGGATTGCAGACAGCCGATAAAATGACTGAGCGGCAGATCGCGGCTAAAACAAAAAAATATTTTCAAAAATAGATTTTAAAACTTTAGAGTATGGTAAAATTTTTTAATATTATTTACTTTTGTTTAATATCTCCTGGAGCGCCTCTTTCGCATCAGGATACAGGAATTTATATCCTGATTCAATCAGCCGCTTAGGATATGCCCTCTGTCCTGATAAAAGCATCTCCCTGGCCATTTCACCCATAAGTATACGCAAAACAAAACCGGGTATTGATAAAGCCGACGGGCGGTTCATTACCTCTCCTAAAATATGGCAAAAATCCTTCATTATCAAAGGATTAGGAGCTGTTAGATTATAAATACCTTTAAGGTCTTTTCTATTTAACAAAAAATGAATGGCTTCGACTTCGTCATCAATATGTATCCACGGGAACCATTGTTTGCCGCTCCCCATGTGCCCGCCCAAAAATAAATGGAATGACGTCTTAAGTCTAGGGAATGCCCCGCCATTTTCTCCGAGAACAATCCCTGTTCTTATAATCACCCGGCGGACATTAAGATATTCAACTCCCTTTGTTGAATCCTCCCAATCTACTGCCACACCGGATAAAAAACCTGTCCCGGCAGGAAATGATTCATCTATAATCTCATCCCCGTGTGTTCCATAATATCCAGCCGCTGAAGCCTGGATTAGAACCTTTGGTTTTCTTTCAACTTTTTTAACTGCCTCCAGGATGGCCTTCCCGGCGTTAACCCTGCTTTCTCTTATTAAACGCTTCTTCTCGTGGGTCCAAATACCGGAGCCTACATTTTCTCCTGTAAGATTAATAATACCATCTGCGCCTTCCATACAATTTGCAAGGACATCAGATGAACTGCTGTCCCAGACAATAATTTCCGCAATATCTCCTAATGTTTCCCTCCCTTTGTCGGCATTCCGCGTAAGTGCTGTAACTTTATCCCCGTTTTTATGCAATCTCTTGCACAAAGCACTGCCGATAAAACCAGTCGCCCCTGTAACTATAATTTTCATTTTGCAACCTTGATTAACGTTATGTGTACAACTTTTTTGATTATTTATTTTGTAGCGCTTTTAATACTCTTCGCGAGTATTATGGCTTCAGCAATTTCCCGCATGGATTTTCGGGTATCCATGCTTTGTTTTTGAATTAATTTATATGCTTCTGATGAGGAAATATTTAAATCCTGTGAGAGGACATCTTTTGCCCTTTCAATATTTTTACGTGCGGTCAGCGCCTCTTCCGCTGTACGGACCCTCATATCTAATTCCGCATTTTCAATCGCGACAGCGGCCTGGCTCGCGAGGGCGTTTAAAATGTCCATTTCATGTTTTGTGAATTTATGTTTTCGTGAGGTGTAACAGTTTAACACGCCTATAACGCGCCCTTTCACTGCCAGTGGAACACTCGCCAGGGAACAAAGCCCCTCTTTTCTCGCAATATCCTGATTTAAATAACGGCTGTCTCCCTTGACATCCAGGACACACAGGGGTTTGTTGTCCCGCGCGACAAGGCCCGCAATACCCTCTCCCAGTTTTATATTGTCTTTTTTATTGTATTCTTCCGAGATAGACTGTGTTGCTTTTACAACCAGCTCATTTTTTTGAGGGTCTAAAAGCATCAAAGAAGAAATTTTGGAGTTCATTATTTCTGCGGTAACATGAACAACCAGGCGCAAAAGCTCCTCCATATACAAACCGGATGTTATAAGGCTTGCAATCTTTGAAAGCGCTTCAATTTGTTTAATATAAATCTGGTAATTTTCCTTTTTTTTCTGCATGTTATAATATTTGCAAATATTTTTTTATCTCATATTCCGTGACCTGCATCTTATACTCATCCCATTCCATCTTTTTGTTTCGTATAAAATATTCAAACATCTTGTCACCCAGGCAATCTTTAACAAGTTTGCTCTTTTCCGTAATTCTTATTGCCTCCAGTAAATCCTCCGGCAGGGATTTTATCCCGGATTTTTCCCTTTGTTCCGAAGTCATGTGATAAATATTATCAGTCGAAGGCCCCGCCAGTTTATATTTTTTTTCAATACCTTCCAGTCCGGAGGCAAGCATCACGGAAAAGGCGAGATAAGGATTACACGACGGATCAGGAGACCTGTATTCAATACGGGTGGATTTTTCTTTACCAGGCTTATACATAGGAATACGAATAAGGGCTGAACGGTTCATCTGCGCCCAGCATATATATACAGGTGCCTCATAACCCGGTACCAGCCTTTTATATGAATTAACCCACTGGCTTGTTATGGATGTAATTTCAGGGGCATGTTTTAGTAATCCCGCGGTATATGACTGCCCGGTATCTGAAAGATGATATTCTCCTTTCGCGTCAAAAAAGGCATTTTTAGACCCCTGGAATAAGGATTGATGAACATGCATACCTGAACCATTAATGCCAAATATTGGTTTTGGCATAAATGTGGCATAAACATTGTGCCTGCGCGCCACCTCTTTAACAACCAAACGGTATACCATCACATTATCTGCCATTGTGAGCGCATCGTTATACCTCAAGTCGATTTCATGCTGGCTGGGCGCTACTTCGTGATGGCTGTATTCAACCTCGATACCCAAAGACTGGAGCATCAGAATAGTATCTCTCCTCAAGTCCTGGGCCACATCCAGGGGCGCCAAATCAAAGTAACCGCCCTGGTCAAGGGGATTTGGATTTTCAGAATTCTTGAAATAAAAATATTCCAATTCTGGCCCGACATAATATGTAAATCCTTTTTCCCTGGCTCTTTCTATATTTCTTTTCAATACATATCTTGGGTCTCCTTCAAACGGCCGGCCGCTTGGCTCATAAATATCACAAAACATGACCGCGACATTATAATCTTCTTCACATCTCCATGGTAAAATCTTAAATGTGTCGAGATCCGGTTTTGCTACCATATCAGACTCTTCTATCCTTGCAAAACCTTCAATAGAGGAACCGTCAAATCCCATTCCGTCTTCAAGGGCACGGTCTAATTCGTCAATGGTAATCGCAAATCCTTTCAGAAAACCGAGTACATCGGTAAACCAAAGTTTTATAAATTTTACTTTATTTTCTTTAATTAACCTTAGTATGTCGTCTTTTGTCTTCTTCGCCATTTCCCGCTCCTTTTTATTTTTTTAAATATATTAGTCCTGTGTCAGGTTTAATTCTTTTTCTATTTTTATAAGCCTGTCTTTCAACAATAAATTATTAACATAGCCGGTACCCTCGGAAACAGATTTTTCATAATGTTCTTTTGCATCGTTCCATTTTTTCTCCTTAAAATAACTCTCTCCTGACCCAAAATATGCTTTACTGTTCCACACTTTTGAATAATCATTTTTAACAACACTCTGGTAATAAATACGCGCAGACTTCCATAAATGCTGTTTTAAATAAAATTCACCAATCCTGTATTCGCTTTCCGCTTTTTTATCAAAAAGCAAGGCCATTTTTTCCTTTGTATCATCCATAAATTCATCAGCGTTTCTTTCCGTCTCTAAATCCTGGAACGCAGTTATCGCTTCATCAGTATTTTCCTGGTCATTATACCATGGCCGGCTCGTGTAAAAATAGGCCAAAGCGAGGCGGTACTTTGCCAATACGTTTAAGGTATGATTCGGATAATTAGTCAACGCATTTTTATATTCTATAATACTTACTTCGAAATTATCTTCTTTATAAATAGATTTAAACAGTCCTTTATAATTTTTCGCGTATTCAAAATAATAGCCTGCCACGCGGTATTGAATATCTGCCGCAAGTTCCCCAAAACGGTCATTTTCCAGTGCCTTTTTGTAAATCTCAACTGCTTCATATTTTTTGTCTCTGTCCCAGTAATAATTTCCCACTTCAATTTGTCTTTCTGAGACTTTCGGCATCAGCCGGGTTGACGGAAAATCATCGGCTACCCTTTGATACTTTTCGTATGCGCGCCAATAATTGCCCGCTTCCCTGAAAACTTCCGCAATTTCAAACGCGGCCTTATCGGCAAAATCACTTTCAGGATATTTATCAATTACCCTATTAAATTTTCTTCTCGCCTTCCAGTATCTTTTCTCCTTTTTGTAGTTTTGCCCTGATATAAAAAGGTCCTCCGCTTTTTTATTATTAATGGCCCTTTCTTCTTCCGTAAGCTCTTTTGGAGCGCAGTTTATCTGGAAAAATATCACGCATAAAATTATCGATAAAAAAAATATTTTTTTCATATTTCCTACATTTCACTTATTTGTTTAAAACTATTTTATCTGTTACCTTCTTTTACATATTTTATTAAAAGGTTTTTAAAATTATCGTCCGTCTGCCTTAAACGCATGCTGAATACTTTTATTATCGTGATAAAAAACTTGACCGCCAGCGGTCCGTTATTTGTCAAAAGGTCAATAAAATCGTCTTTATTGATAACAAGCAGTTCGACATCTTCAGCCGCGATACTTGACGCAGAACGGGGCTCGCCGTCCAAAAGCGCCATTTCGCCGAAAAATTCGCCTTCGCCAAGAATGGAGAGCGTTTTTTGCCTGTCTTTTCCGATTGATTTTGACACCTTAACGGAACCGCTTTTAATAATAAACATTGAATCGCCAGGCATATTTTCTTCAAAAATAATGCTGTTGGCTCCCATTTTTTTCTCTTTGGTAATGACCGCGATCTTTTTCAACTCATCATCAGTCAGGCCGTGAAAAAACGGAATTTTTTTTAGCGAATTAAAAATATTCATGTTTTCTCCTATTCTGTTACAATATTCATTAACTTTTTAGGGACAAGTATTAGTTTCTTAACGTTTTTTCCTGTTAACCAATTTGTAACTTTTTCATCAGATAAAACTTTTTCTCTGATCTGCCTTTCTTTTAAATCAGCGGGCAATAAAATACGGCTTCTTACTTTTCCGTTTATCTGGACAACTAAATTATATTCTTCGGTTACAAGCGCCCTGCTGTCAAACTTCGGCCAGGGTTCTTTTGAAACACCGGTATGTGAACCCAGTTTTTCCCATAATTCTTCGCAAAGATGCGGCGTAAACGGTGTCAGCAATAAAATAAGGCTTTTTATAGCGTTGAAATAAACCGGTTTTTCTTTTATATTCTCAGTTTTTTCATCGTCATAAAGATATAATTCATTTACAAGCTCCATTATACTGCTGATCGCGGTATTGAAATGAAATTTATTTTCAATATCCTCTGTGACTTTTTTTATTGTTTTATTAAGGACGTTATTTAACTTTTTTTCTTCTTTTTCAGAATCCAGATGTTTTTGGATGGATATAAAATTCTTGTCATGTCCCGCGATATAACGGTTAACAAGCCTCCAGACCCTGTTTATAAAACGAGCCGCGCCCTCAACACCTTCATCACTCCACTCCAAATCCCTCTCAGGAGGCGCGGTAAAAAGAATAAATAACCTGGCGGCATCGGCCCCGTAATAATCAAGGATATTGTCCGGATCAACTGTATTGCCGCGGGATTTGGACATCTTATAACCGTCTTTAATGACCATTCCCTGTGTCAGAAGGTTCTTAAAAGGCTCCCGGATATCAAAAAGCCCGGCGTCAGCCATTGCTTTTGTAAAAAAACGTGAATAAAGCAGGTGTAAAATAGCATGTTCAATCCCGCCTATATACTGGTCAACCGGCATCCAAAATTCAACGGATTTCCCGTTGAAAGGAACTTTGTTTTCCCTGGGGCTCGTAAACCGGAGATAATACCATGATGAATCGAAAAAAGTGTCCATGGTATCAGTTTCCCTCCTGCCTTTCCCTCCGCATTTCGGGCAATTAACATCCAGAAAGTCCGTGTCCTTTAAAAGAGGGGATAAATTCGTGCCTGAAAATTCCACATCAACAGGCAATTTCACCGGCAAATCTTTTTCGGGTACCAGCACAATACCGCATTTATCACAATAAATAACAGGTATAGGGGTCCCCCAGTATCTCTGCCTTGAAATACCCCAATCCCTCAGGCGATAAACCACTTTTTTACTGCCCAGGTTTTTCTTTTCCAGCCATTGGATAATTTTATCCATGGCTTTTACGCTTGAAAGGCCGTTAAATTCAGCGGAGTTTACTAATACACCTTCGTCTTCATATGCACCCGTCATCATATCCGGTTCAAAAGGCTTTTCCCTGTTTTGTATAACAACCTTCACAGGCAGCCCGTATTCTTTCGCAAATTGGAAATCCCTTTCATCATGGGCTGGCACGGCCATGATCGCGCCGGCACCATACTCCATTAAAACAAAATTCCCTACCCAGACAGGAATTTCTTCTTTTGTAATCGGGTTAATCGCGAACGCCCCGGTAAAAACTCCTTTTTTTTCTTTCTTCAAAGATGTCCCGACAGTTAAATCCTCTTTTTTTAATTCATCAATAAACGCCTTTACCTCTTTCTCCTGGCATTTCCCTTTAATCAGTCTTTCAAGTATTTGATGTCCAGGGGCCAGCACCATGAATGTTACACCGCAGATTGTGTCAGGACGTGTGGTAAAAATAACCAGGTTTTCATTAATATCTTTGAGAGCGAACTTGACCTCAACTCCCTGGCTTTTTCCTATCCAGTTATTCTGCATAACAAGAACCTGCTCGGGCCAGGATGTTTTTAAGTTCTCGAGGTCCGCAAGCAATTCCTCGCTGTAAGCTGTTATTTTTAAGAACCATTGTTCGATATCTTTTTGCATCACTTCACTCTGGCAGCGCCAGCACAATCCGTCAACCACCTGCTCATTCGCTAAAACAGTATTGCATGAAGGACACCAGTTTACGGCGGATTTTTTGCGGTATATCAGGCCCTTTTCAAAAAATTTCAGAAAAATCCACTGGTTCCATTTATAATATTCAACTGAAGACGTGTTTATTTCTCTCTCCCAGTCATAACTGAATCCCAGCTTTTTGAGTTGTGACCGCATGAAATCGATATTCTCATTGGTCCATTTCGCGGGCGGGATTTTGTGTTTAATGGCCGCGTTTTCCGCGGGTAAACCAAAGGCGTCCCAGCCCATCGGATGAAGCACGCTGAATCCCTGCATTGACTTGTACCGTGCAATTACATCACCTATAGTATAATTTCTGACATGACCCATGTGTATCCGGCCTGACGGATACGGAAACATTTCCAGTACATAATATTTCTTGTATTTATTTTTCTCATCTGTTTTAAACTGGTTCCTGTCCTGCCAGTTTTTCTGCCACTTGGCCTCTATTTCTTTGAAAGGATAATTATTTTCCACAAAAACTCCCGTTTTTTCTTCTAAAAATCTATTTTTGAAAATCGATAATCGAAAGTTGACCGCAATTGAAAACATTTTTGATCAAATTTCTATTTTCAATTTTCAATTGTTCTTCCGCCTAAGGCAGATGGTGGAGCTGATCAGGATCGAACTGACGACCTCTTGAATGCCATTCAAGCGCTCTCCCAACTGAGCTACAGCCCCACTTTATTCTATAATTTCATTTTGATAAAACCATCTCGAATAATCTTTTCTATTATTTCCCTGTTTTTTAATTCTTTTATTCTATATTCTATTTGTTTTGCCTCTTTTCCAGTATTAAAACTTTGATAAAATACTAATTTTAATGGCCTTAAATTTTTTGTTGATTTAACATACCCATTTTCATGCCACTTTAGCCTTATATCTAAATTATCTGTACTCCCTATATAATATCTACCATTCAAAACACTTTTTAGGATATAAACAATACTCATAAACCCCGACGACCTAGCCGATGCTACATCGGCTCGCTCTCCCAACTGAGCTACAGCCTCACATAATTTTCACATTAAATTATAAACATTTATTATATCTAAATTTATCTTTTTGTCAATAATTTTCCCCTATTACTTACTTTTTTCGGCAATAAAATAAATTGACATTTAAACAATTTCATGATAATATTCCCCTAATTATGCGTAAAAAAATAGTTTTTTTTATTTTGTATTTATTATTAATCCAGCCGTCAATAATATCATTATCTGTTTTCGCAGAAAATCCCCCAAAAAACATTAGAAACGAAAAAGGAATTGATTTAAAAAACCTTATTCAGAAAGACGCGACACCAGCGTTTAAACCGAATATCCATAGTTTATTTGAATGTAAATCCTGCCACGAAGGTGACGCAAATGAAATCAAAAATAGCAGCGAAAAAACTTCACTTACCCAGGATGAGATATTGCTTTGTTCAGCCTGCCATAATGATGAATGCTTTCATCCTGTCGGGATAGATCCAAAAAATATTGAACCACCCATGGCGGTTCCGGAATATCTTCCCCTGGGGGAAAAAGATAAAACAGGCGAAATTGTTTGTTCTACCTGCCACCAGATACATATACCTTTTTCCAAAGATGCCATTTTACGGTATTTCCCGGAAATACTGGGGCAAAAAGACACAAGATATAAGCAAAGGCTGGATTTGTGTTTTGACTGTCATAAAGATAATTTAAATAACTACAATAAACCTGTTTCAGTTATTCAAAATATTCATAAAATGGAAACATCTTATAAAAACAAAAATGAATTTGCATGCAAATTTTGCCATAACGGGGACCCGGAAGAAATAAAAAATATTAGTAATACTGAACTTAAAAAAATTTTTATTGAAAAGAATCTACGGGCGCCGGTATTGGATATATGCAACTTTTGTCACAATGAATATAAAGACAAGATACATTATGCCGAAAATAACGCTTTTTCCGATGTGAAATTTGAAAAGGATATTGAGGTTTTGGAACTTCCCTTAATTAATGGGAAATTTACCTGCGTTACCTGCCATGATCAGCATAATTCATTAAAAAACGCTAATTATCTCCGGTCAAAATATTTAATTTTAACCAACCAATCAAAAAAAATTAAACCCCATAAAAAGGATACCTTTTGCCTTTCCTGCCATGAAACTGAACCTAAAGAAGGAGAAAAAGCTACATTTCGCTTCAATGGTGACTGGAATGTAATATGCAATTGGTGCCATAAAGCTGGCGAAGCAAGATCTGAAGCACATCCTGTAGGAATTCCTTTAAAAGAAAGAAAAGATATGATGAAACCAAGGGATTTCCCTCTCTCGTTAGATAATAAAATAACATGTATTACATGCCATTATGGAGGCAATTACGGGTGCATGGAAAATACCATATATAATGTCGAACAACAAATTCTTGAAGGCAATGATAAAAGACTGCGCGGATGGCCGTATTCAGGAGAAACACCCGAGGAAAAAAGGTGGCAATTATGCTTAAAGTGCCATGTCCGGGAACATATAGTAAAATTTAATATACACTATCAAATAGACAGCACCACCGGCCAGGTTATCGAATCTACATGCCTTTTTTGCCATTCCTCACGGCCTGATGAAAAAATTGAAGGGATTAAAAAGGTTGAGTTCAGAACCCCTGTTCTTTTCCTCTGTTTATCCTGTCATGACGACCGCAAACATCCTGGAACCACACCCAAGCAACCCAATGGTGTAAACCATATTGTAGTTCCAAAAGAAGTTCCCGGCGAGCTAAAAATCCCTGAAAATTTGCATGAAACTGACAAGAAAATGATTCATTGCGCTACCTGCCATAACCCGCATCAGGAAGGCTTGATAGGCGGTAAAAGAGGTCTTGTAAGAGGGGTTGACCGGGTCCGTTTCTGGGAATGTACTACATGCCATATAGGAAAATTTTGATTTTATAAACTATTTCTCAAATTAATTAAAAATACACACCCAAAAAACAAAATAGAAAATATAATAAATATTGCAAAAATTTTATGCAGTTTTGTGTTTGATTTTGAATAAATATTTGGAAAAACCGAATGAATTGTAAATACTTTCGAAACAGGTATTGCAATTTTTGAATCAGCTTTCTGCGGATATTTTTTTTCAAATTCAATTTTCTTGAGCAGGGAAAGATGCTGGTACTCTCTGGCTGTTAGTTCTTTAACGCTTCTTTTTTTTAAATCATTGAAATAACTGTCAAAAATCCCGCTGTTTTTCTCCAAATCTTTATGGGATAAATTTTCGGGCAAAAATAATTTAACAATATATCCTAAAACCAACCCGGCTAAAAACAAAATAACAGGATTAACATTTAAATTTAACATTTTTTCTCCTTAATTGTGTCTTTAACAATATTATCGGAAGGAGAAATAAATATTTTAATTATTTTTGGATATTTTAATATCTTTTAATTCTAATTGAAGCTGGATTCTGTCCTGCCATAAATTTTTTGATATGTTATAAATAATATCTATTGGTCCATTAATATTTAATATATCTTCATACTTATCCGCCATGTTAAAACAAATAATATCTCTCTCCAGATTTCCTTTTCTGGCTTTTAATTTTATATGATTGTTGCCAACAATCCTCGGATAATCTATTAAAGACACCTTTTCAGACATAAAAATCGGTTTTGGATTTCCGTAGCCATAAGGCGCTAAATTTTCCAAAAGCTTGATAAATTGTAAATTTAAATCATTAAAATCAACTATGGAATCAATGTTCCATTTTTGCTGCAATTTGTCTTCCGGAAAAATTGTTTTGGCTGTTTCATTTATCATTTTCCTGAATTTTCCAATGTTCCTAATTTCAATCGAAAGCCCTGATGCCAGTTCATGCCCTCCGTATGATAGAAGTATATCTTTGCATTCTGATATCGCCTTAAAAATATTCATGCCGTTTTTACTGCGGGCTGACCCTTTTGCATTTAATGTGTTTTTTTCATGCGCAATCAAAATTACCGGCCTGGAATACTTTTCAGCCATTTTCGAAGCAACTATCCCGATTACACCGGGGTGCCATTTATCAGAATCAAGAACAATTATTTCTTCATTGTCCAAATCTGTCCCATTTTCAACCAAGTATGCCGCTTCTTTAATAATATCACTTTCAATTACCTGCCTTTTTTCGTTCATTCTGCATAATTGATTTGCTAAACCATCTGCGGCAGACTGCTCTGAGGCTAAAAGCAGTTCTGCAGAAACATCTGCCCTCCCTATTCTTCCGCTTGCATTTAACTTAGGCGCCAACATAAAACTTACATGGCTTGCATCAACCCGCTGGTCTGATAACCCGCTTTGATTAATTAGCGCTTTTAAACCTATATTTTTAGTCATGTTAATCTGCTCTATGCCATTTTTTACCAATATCCTGTTTTCGCCTATCAGCGGGGCAATATCCGCTATTGTCCCGAGTGCAATAATGTCCAAAAAATTATTTTCTTTTATATCTATTTTTTGCTGTAATGCGATAATCAGCATATAAACAACACCCACACCCGCCAGTTCATACATATTGCTTAAACAATCATTTTGTTTCGGGTCAATAATATAATCGGTATCAGGCAGAAATTCTTTTGGCTGGTGATGGTCAAGTATAATAACATCCATTCCAAGTGCCTTGGCAAATTCAACTTCTTCCAAAGAAGTTATGCCGCAGTCTACTGTTATGACAAGGCTGTAACCTTCCCCGCGGATTTTTTGCAGGGCCGGTTTGTTTAGGCCATATCCTTCTGCTATCCTGTCAGGAATGTAGTATTCAACTTTAGTAAAACTGCCCAATGCTTTTTTCAAAACAGCGATACATGTTATTCCGTCAACATCATAATCGCCATAAATTAAAATTGATTCTTTATTTTTTACTGCCTTTAAAATCCTGGATACAGTCCTGTCCATTCCCTTTAAAATATAGGGGTCCGACAGGTTTTTTAATTCCGGGTATAAATATTTTTTGCCGTCATGGATTGTTTTTATGCCCCTGTTTATCATAATTTGAGCTATCAGCGGGGCAATGTTTAAACTATCTGAAATATTTTTCCCCAATATTGTTTCATTTTTCGCAAAGGATATCTTCTTATTATATAAAAGCGATATTGTTTCCATGGATATTACTCTTTGAACAATTTCCTTCTTTTAAAATTCAATTTTTCTTCATATTTATTTTTGAAAAAGCGTATTTTATCCCTTAATTGCGCGGCTCTTTCGAAATCCAGTTTTTCAGCGGCTAAAAACATATCGACTTCCCACCCGGCAATTTTTTCATTTATTTGTCCCTCCGGTATATACTCGTTTCTCTCCTCCCTGACTGTATCAACTTCATTAATCCCTTCAATCATTAGGGGAATTGATTTTTTTATTGTTGCAGGGACAATAGCGTTTTTTTCATTAAATTTAATTTGTAAATTGCGCCTTCTGTCAATCTCTTCGACAGCTTTTTTCATGGATTCGGTGACGGAGGATGCGTACATTATAACTTCTCCATGAATATTTCTTGCCGCCCTGCCGCTGACCTGTATCAGCGATGTGGCCGAGTGCAGAAAGCCTTCTTTATCCGCGTCCAAAATCGCCACCATAGAGACTTCCGGCAAATCCAAACCTTCGCGTAATAAATTAATACCCACAAGGCAATCATATTTTCCAAGCCGTAAATCCCTGATAATAGCAAACCTTTCCAAAACCTCAATTTCAGAATGTAAATAGCAAACCTTTATACCTTTATTAAAAAGATAGTCAGCTAAATCTTCCGCCATCCGTTTAGTTAAAGTTGTTATAAGGGTCTTTTCTCCTTTTCCGGATTTTTCCTTTATCCTTTGCAGTAAATCCTCAATCTGGCCTTCAACCGGCCTTATAATTATTTTTGGTTCAACAAGGCCTGTCGGCCTTACTATCTGTTCAACTACCTCATCCGTGTTCTCTATTTCATATCGGCCCGGGGTGGCTGATACATAAAGAACATTTTTAATTATTTTGTTAAATTCTTCAAAGACAAGTGGCCGGTTATCAAAAGCCGAAGGCAGCCTGAAGCCGTAATTTACTAATGTTTCCTTCCTCGACCGGTCACCGGCATACATTCCGCGCAACTGGGGTATCGTAACATGTGATTCATCTATAATAACTAAAAATTCATCTTTAAAATAATCAAGCAAAGTATTAGGTCTCTCCCCTGGCAGCCGGTTAGAAAAATGACGCGAATAATTTTCAATACCTGAACAATACCCCAATTCTCTTATCATTTCAAGGTCATATCTGGTTTTTGTTTCTAAACGATGGGCCTCGAGCATCTTATTTTGTTTCCGCAATTCCTCAAGCTGCGCCTTCAGTTCCGATTCGATCGATTTACAGGCGGCCTCAACTCTTTCCTGCGGGGTGATAAAATGTTTACGAGGGTAAATGATGAATTTATTTAAGACATTTTCCGCCTTTTTGGAAATAAGATGAAGTTTACTGATTTTTTCAATATATTCCCCGCTGAATTCTATCCTTATAATATAATCGCTGTCTGCCGGATGGACATCCACAACATCTCCCCTGACCCTGAACGTTCCCCTGCCGAAATCGATATCGTTTCTTTCATAATAGAGACTTATCAATTTCCGGATAAATATGTCCCGATCCATCTGCATTTTAACTTCCAGGCAGATTATCATATTTTCAAAATCTTCAGGGGACCCCAGCCCATATATACAGGACACACTCGCGACAATTATTACATCTTTTCTTGTCAATAAACTGGTTGTGGCTTTTAATCTTAAACGGTCTATTTCATCATTTATCGACGCGTCTTTTTCAATATAAGTGTCTGTTTGAGGAAGGTAAGCTTCCGGCTGGTAATAATCATAATAACTTATAAAATACTCAACCGCATTTTCAGGAAAATATTCTTTAAATTCCGTATAAAGCTGCCCGGCCAGGGTTTTATTATGAGATATTATGAGTGCAGGCAAATTTAAATTCTGGATCAGGTTAGCCATAGTAAAGGTTTTGCCTGAACCGGTAACTCCCAGAAGAACAAATTTTTTTTTACCGTTTTGAAAACCCTTAATCAATTTAGCTATTGCCTGCGGCTGGTCTCCTTTAGGCTGGTATTTGGAATATAATTTAAATTTTTGCCCCATTAAACCTTAAAAATCCTTCAAAAGCACTAAGTTATCCCGGTGTATTACTTCATCGTAATCTTTATAACCCAAAATATTCTTAATATCATCAGTATTTTTACCTTTAATTTTCTCTAAATCTTCATAATTGTAATTAACTAGCCCGCAGGCAAATTCCTGGTTATCAATTGATGCCACAATCACTCTATCGCCTATTTTAAACTTCCCGGATAATTTTGTGATCCCGGAGGGCAATAAACTTTTTCCTTTATCCATTAAGGCAAGATACGCCCCTTTATCGACCGTAATTATTCCTTTTGATTTAGAAGAAAATGCTATCCATTTTTTCCGGCAAGTCATTTTATTTTTTTGCGGCAGGAAAAAAGTCCCTTCTTCTTCATAAGAAAAAATACGGGAGATTATGTCCCTTTTATTCCCATTGGCTATAATTACGCCAACTCCGCTTTTCACGGCCTTTTTTGCAGCCTGAATTTTCGTATGCATACCGCCGATGCTGGTTTCATCAATATTTGTCCCTGCTATTTTTTCAATAACTGCATCGATTTTCTCCACAACCGGGATCAATTCCGCTCTTTCATATCTTCTGGGATCAGCACTGAATAATCCGTCCGTGCTTGTCAAAATCAAAAGTAAATCGGCATGAACTAAATTGGACACTTGCACGGAAAGATTGTCATTATCGCCAAATTTAATTTCATCTATTGCAATCGTGTCATTTTCATTTATTATAGGAACCGCAT
The DNA here is from genome assembly GCA_040754625.1 of bacterium. Classification (NCBI taxonomy): domain Bacteria; species bacterium. Next base: position 20,229 of record JBFMCF010000023.1, read on the forward strand.
TAAAATTAAGAAGGTTATTCAAAGTATTGCTTGCATTTAAAAATCTCTTCCGGTCAATCAAATCGTCCTGTGTCAAAAGCATCTGCCCGACATTCACCCCCTCTTCCTTAAAATATTTTTCATATACATGCATCAATTCACTTTGCCCAATGGCGGCCAGTGCCTGCTTTTGAGGTATATCCTTCGGCCTCTTTAAAATACCTAATTTACCCATTCCCGCACCGATTGCCCCTGATGTAACAATCACGGTCTCTTTCCTGTTTTTTCTTAACAGGGAAATACCTTTCACCAGGTTTTCAATCCTTTTCTCGTCTAGTTTACCGTTTTCCGCCGTCAATACCCTTGTACCTATTTTTATAACTATTTTTCTGGAAGAATCCAAAATATTTTTTCTTCTTAAATCTATATTCATAGGCATTCTCTTCCGCCTAATGCGGGCATTGTTCGATTACTACAATTAGGTGCCTGTCATGCACCACGTTGGATGCATGACTCACCATGAACCCTGTGTGGTTCATGGTGGAGCTGGGAAGGGGAATCGAACCCCTGACCTATTGATTACGAATCAATTGCTCTGCCAACTGAGCTACCCCAGCATTAATAATTGAATAAATTATATCAAAAAAAATATGGTTTGTCCTCTTAAACGTAATATAAATTTAATTGACAACATTTTTATTTGGCATATAGATAAAATAGAAACAGCCATTGGGGACAGATATAAAAATAGATTCCTCAAGTTGCGCTGTCCCGATCATATGTTGGAGGTAAAAAAAGGGCTAAAAATAAAAAAGGTGTGGTAGCCTATATGACTGCCAAACATTAACAGCCTGGTTTGGTTACCTCTAATCTGATCGGGTTTTTTTTGCGGGTACTTAAAACAAATAAAGTATCCATATAATAACAGACCCGCACAATGCTCCTATCCGTGTAGATTTTCTAACTGATGCAATGTCTTTTCCAGAACTCGTCAACCAACCAATAAACGCACCGATCACAGCACCGTGTATTATATCAATAGTTATTGGATTATTAATGAACGGGGATGGATTGCCTGCACGCGGATTTTTATATGTATCATCATAGTATCTCCCTGCTGCCTGATCCAGGAGACTGTGTGTTTTTGCCTCTATGGTCTTAAGTAATACTTGTTCATTAATGGTTAATGGTTTTACTTTTATTGTAAATTCAGCGGGTCTCGGCTCTTCGAGCATGTGACGGACTTCTAAAGTTATATTGAGTTTTTCAATTTCACCTGTTATTTCAGCGGCAAAAATTGAACTTAGAAATCCCTGGAAGGCAAGGTTTACAACAATAAAACTAATAAGTATGCGTTTCATAATTCTCATAGCATATCTCCTCTTCATTTAGCTTGAAATTATTCTTTATTCTCGATATGTTCTTCTTGCATATTTCCCGGAATGGCAAGAAGCGTGAAATTATTTAATAATTCCCACCTCTTTTTAAAATTTTCAAGAGACATGACAACCCGGCCTTTGCCCGGATCTGACAGCATAATAACGTTACGTTCCGGGTCGTAACCTGTTAATATAACATAATGGCTGGCTTTGCCGTTTTCTGCATCAAGCATTAATATCAGCGGCCGCTGGCTGTCCAGATGGCGGTATATGCCAGTGAATTCATGGTCTATGGTACCGGGAAACACTACAACAAAATATCCTGCCTCTTCCAGCACAGTTTTAAGTGCGGCCCCTGTTATTCCTTGATTTCTTTCAGCTTCATCAAGCAGGGTTTTACACTGGGCATTGTTTAATCTAATCCCGTAGTAGCGGGTAATCATTTCCACAGAAGCCAGTCCGCAAAGATTTGTTTTTTTCTGCGCCTCAAACGGCAATTCCAGCAAAACAGCTTTATTAGAAAACAGGCTGATATTTTCATTTTGTTTAGAGAATTTATTAAGCGTGGAACAGGAGGAAAGCATCAAAATGCATATAATCAGGATATTCATTGTTTAATTTTAGGCTGAAATCCGGCTTGAGTCAATAGAATATCGTAAAATTATTTGTGTCTGGAATACCCGGCTTTACACTAAGAAACGGTGCCCCGACGTGAAGTTGGGACACTCATTAAACATAAAAGCCCCGATGGAATTGGGGCTTTTTGTTTAATGGTGCCGGGACACTTAATCTTTTCCATAGGGGCTCCGCCCCTCTGGCGTCCGCCTGAGGCGGACTGTCACCCCTTAGGAAAAACTGCCGTTTTTCCTAAAACCTTTTCCCTCGATTCTGTGTCCGTAATATCGTCACCATAAAAAAAGAGGCTTTTTTGAAGCCTCTTTTTTTATGGTGCCGGGACACAGAATCGAACTGTGGACGCACGGATTTTCAGTCCGTCGCTCTACCGACTGAGCTATCCCGGCACCTATTTTATAAAAAATATATTATACAAATTTATATTATTTAAGTCAACATAAAGTTATTAAAAATATTTAATCCCAAAATTCCCATACTATCCCGCCCCAGAAATTCCTTCCAGGCATAGGATAACCTTCTACTAACACATATTCATTGTTAGCTAAATTATTTCCTGCCAAATTTACAGTAAAAACCCCTGCCAGTTTCATACTGATATTCAGGTCAATAATACTGTAATTTTTTAGCTCTGAAGAATTTTCCCTGTTTAAATAACGGTTTCCCAGATATTCATGATTTAACCTGACGGTCCATAATAAATCTCCGTCATACTTTATTTTTTTATATATTAAATTTGTTTTTAATTTATTCGCCGGGCGGTAAGGCAGGTCTTTCTGTGTTTCTTTATCTTTCGTGAAAAGGTATGTATATATAGTTTGAATTTCGACATTTTTATTGACAGTAAATTTGAGCTCTGTTTCAGCCCCTTTGGTTGTAACAGACGAAACATTTTCTGCCTCGTGATAACCGGAACCAGGATTGTAATTCCACGACAGGAAATTTTTCACATCCGCAATATGGCCCGTTAAATTAAAAAACACAAAATCCGAAAAAATCTTTTCAAAGCCTAATGTATATACCCGTGCTTTTTCCGTGACGAGATTAACATTCCCTTTATAAAACGCGCTTTTCATATAAAGATCATTAATATTCGGAAACGAGGCCCCTTCTCCCGCGCTTAAAAACATTTCGCTTTTATCGCTTATCCTGTAATTTAGCTTGAATCTTGGGCTTTTTTCTTTTGGAAATAAGGAATTTTTATCATAACGCTGGCCTAAGGACAATATTAAATTATTCAAATTGATTTCATCTTCAAAAAAGAATGCATCCTCTTTACTCAAAACATCATCATAATTATTCTGGGTAAAGTTACCATGAAATTTGTTCCAGTGATGAGCTTTCCCTACGCGGATAAGATGATATTTCCCTATATTTTGTTCAAGTATCCCTTCATTCCCCTGCCTGGAATTTTCATAAATATAAAGGGTATTTGAATCATCTTGTTCCAGCCAGTCAGCGCTCCCATAAAATTTTATTTTCAGGGCCGTTTTCGACTGACGGGTCTCATATTTTAACTGAAAATGCCTATTCTTATTTTTATCGGCCCAAAAGCCCGCGGGAGAAGAAACTCCCGTTTTATCTTCATATTTATCCGAGGTAAGGGTAAACCATGTTTTGTTATCATAAAACCAGTCTATTTTTGAATATAAGTTTACTGAATTAATTTTATTATTTTTTTTATAAAATCCATATCCGTGGGAAAAGAATTTGTCGGCGAAAACAGAGTAGTGAAGTGAACCGTTTTGATTTCTGAAATTAAGGCCGTAATTTTCAAGCCCTGAAGTCCCCCACCGGCTGTATAAACAAGTATAAGGAATATCACCAACGGGTTTAGATGTCAGAAAATTTATAGTGCCTCCAAAAACGCCCGGTCCGTCTGATACTGAATTTATCCCCTTATTTATTTCTATGCTTTCAACAAGGCTGATTGGAATATGATTTAAATTTGCATTGCCATCCTGGATAGAATTAATCTTCTGGCCGTCCAATGTAATTAAAGTATGGCGGTTTGATAAACCTAACAGGCTTATATAGCGTGGGATGCCGGGTTGTCCGTAATCTGTAATATCAGTTCCGGTATAGATTCTAAAAAAATTTTCTGAATTCTCTATTTTTTTATTTACAAATTCGTCTTGTAAAATAATTGTTTTTTTATTCTCAGCATATGAAACTGCACTAAATAAAAATATTGAGATAAAAAACACTATAATCTTTTTCATTTATTAAAGGATTTGTCAAAGCATAGCAATAAATAAGAGGGCGAGAATGGTTGTCATTATAACTATATCTGATTTGAGCATTCGTTTTTTCTCTTCTTCTGTCCGTTTAAAATAATAATCTTCATAAAATGAAACAATTATTTTTGGATTTAATAATAAAGTGGAACCAAAAGAAAAATAAATAAAGGACAATATTATCAAAAGCCATGTTACTTTAAAAGAATACTTGTATACTGAATATATTACTGTAAAACTCAGCGAAAGAGGCAATAATCCCAAAAACCGGACATATTTCATCCTTAAGCAAAATTTAACAAATTTTTCCCATTCTTCAGGGACAGTCAGCTCAATACCTACAACAATAAGATAAAATATAATCAGAAACGGAATAATAGACTGCATAATTAAGCTCCCTCTCAGGGGTTAAATTCCCCTTCTTAATTTAGCTATATCCCAGGAATAATCATACAAATGCAATCCTTTGCTTGATGCAATTATCTGCCCGTCTTTCACACCAATCTCCTGTGCCATGTATTCCTTCATTAACTGAATACCTGCAAGATTAGCGGGAAAACCTCCCCATAAATCCCACGAACGGAAATAGACTATAAAATGCAGAGCGCCGTCTTTAATCCTTGTATCTATAAGCCTGAGACACGGAGGATCTTCCAAATCAATATCTTCAGGCCTCCCGACTTCCATAATCGCCTGGTTTGTTCCATAACCCTCTTCTTTATACATTTTTATCACTTTATTCATGGAAAGGACAATCCGTTCACCATAGGTATACTGCTCTTTTTCCTGTTTTACTCCCGTCATTAAATATGGCAGATACCCTTCAACATATTCCATAGTGGTCGGAGCCGGTATCCCCAAATGAGGTGGTATATCAGGAATCAACGGCCGGTTGCCGGGATATTTTATATGAACCGATATAAAATCGAATTCTCTTCTTTTTTGCCCCGCGTAACTTCCGCGGTTTATCTTGTAAATTCTGCCGGATTCCAATATCCTGCTGATGCATTGAAACCATGCGTCCGGAATGTCTCTCGCTTGTATAAATTCTATTTGCATAAGACTTAGATTAATCTCTTAATTTTAGATAATAATTTATATATTATATCAAAAAACATTGAATTTTTCAACACTTTTGTTAAAATATAACCATGCTTAAAAAAAACAGCACAAACAGGATAGAAAAAAACTATAATAAAATAATAAAAGCCGCTTTTCGTTCTATCGCAAATAAAGGGATTGAAAAAACAAGAATAAATGACATCTCAAGATTAGCCGGCATATCCCCGGGCACCATTTATTACTATTACAAAAACAAAAAGGAACTTTTAATATCTTTTCTCGATTGGATAATGAAAAGCTACTTTAACGGTTTAAATAAACGCCTTCAAGGGAATAAAAACCCTCTTGAAAAAATACATTGTCTTTTCCAATATCAAAAACATCTTATCACCCATGAAGAGGAATTGGAAAAAGTAATGTATGAATTCTGGATGATGGGCATTAAAACCCCTTACATAAAAATCAAAATAAAAAACCTTCTGGAATCATTAAAAGACAATGTCCAAAATATTATGAAAGAAGGCATAGAAAAACAAATATTCAAAAAAGAAGCGTCCGATATATTCCCAATGATATTTATCAGTTTGATAGAAGGAGCAACATTTCAATACCTGATAAATAAAGACAAGTTTACTATCGATAAGTATTTTGATTATATAGAAACATCGGTCATAGATTTAATCAAGATTGAATAATTTATCGGCATTCAAATATAAATTATTTGAGCCATCGGGGAGTTTTTTCAACCTTCACCGATGACTAATGATTTTATTTTCCATGTGGATTTATTTGCACGATAGGCTTGAAGTTGATACATTTGAATAGCAAGCCCCATCGCGGCA
>JBFMCF010000024.1 GCA_040754625.1 bacterium
CAATTTTATCCTCCTTTTTTAATAATGAGTTTAGATGCTTCACAACGAATCATATTTTTCCTTCTCACTTATTTAGACAAAAAAGGACTAAAAAAGTTCCGAGATTTTTTTATTGTCATTCGGGCGTTGCGAGGGATATCATCTTTTAGGATTGTGCGGCATGTTCCGGGTGCAGTGAGGAATTTCTCTCTATTCGTTATTTATCCATATAAATATTTATCTTTCCTGCAATTTCATAAAGTTTATTTTCGGTTAGTTGTATTTCCTTTTCTAATTCCTCATACTTTGTCAGCAGTGTTAGTTTTTCCCCTTTTTCCTTTTTTTGTTTTTCGTTTATCTCTGCTATTTTTTTTTCAGTTTCCTTAATCTCAGCCTTTAATCTATCCGCTTCTTTTGATAACACTTCGGCATTTATTCTTAAAGCTTCGTTTTCAGCTTTTTGAGCTTTTGTCTCTAAGTCTTTTGCCTTTTCTTCTGCCTCTTTGGCTTTAGCTTCCAAATCATCAGCTTTTATTTTCAAGTCTTTCGCAGTCGATTCGAATTTTTTATAATTCTTTTTTACCATTTCCAAAAATTCCCGGTTTTCTCTTTTTTTTCTCTCTTCAGGTGTTTCTGTCTTGATTTCTTCAATAATATCTTCTTTGGATTTCTCAAAGGAAATATCTTTTGACATCTTTTCTTCTAAAACAGCTTCTTTCTCAATTGGTTTTAAAGCTACCTCAACTGGTTTATTTTCATATCCGGTTTTTTCATCTGAAATTTCATTTTCAGGTTCAGTAAACGCCTCTTTTGGATATTTTTTTATGTTTTCTATTTTTTCTGCTTTTGTCGCAATTTGAATCTCAGGAATTGGGTGTTTATAGATATTTTTTATCAATAATGCAATTAGAAAAAGGGCTGCAACTTCCAATGGAATTTTAATGTAAAAAGGCAAAAACAATTTATCAATTAACAATTTTATTTTTGTCCGGCTTTCTAAGCGTTCATGAATCTTCTCTGAAATATTTAATGGGGCTTTAACTCTTTCTAAAGACTTGATCTCATCTATGCACAGTTTTAATGACTCATACTCATCCCTGCAGTCTTTACAGGTAAACAGATGTTTTTCAACAATATCCCTTTCTTTGTGACTTAACATATTATCAACATAATCAGATAATAGATTTTTAATTTCCCTGCAGTTCATCTAATCAATCCTTTGAGTTTTTCTTTTAAACTAAATCTTGCCCTTGCCAGTTTTGACTTCACTGTTCCAAGATTACACCGTGTTATTCCTGCAATCTCCTCATAGGACAATCCTTCTATGTCTCTTAAGATTATCATCTTCATTTGATCCTTTGGCAGTTTATTAATTGCCTTTTGGATAATTTTTTTTCTTTCCTTTTCCTCAAATTCACAATCAGGTGCCGGTGAATTATCCGCCACGTCATTCATCAAACCTTCCCTTTCTGTATCTTTTGAACCAGACAGGGAATTTGTCAATCTTTTAAACCGATATGGCAGGGAGTTTATTCTGTTTTTACAAACATTTATTGCAATGCGGTAAATCCATGTTGAAAAACTCGATTCAAACCTGAAATGTTTTACCGAAAGATAAACCTTAATAAATGTTTCCTGCGTTAAATCGTCAGCCTCTGTATAATCCCCTGAAAAACGATAACACAAATTAAATATTTTATCTTTATATCTTGGAACCAATATGTCAAATGCCAATTTATCACCTGACATTATTCTTTCAATTAAAGATTCATCATTATCAATTTGATTGCCTGGATTACTATCTCTGTTCATTTAGACAATTATTACATATAAAAGTTCCATATATTGCATTCGCAGGGCTAGTGCTCCAATATTTCCTTTAATTTTTCAATTTTATTGATTAAATCGCCGCTGTCTTTAAAAAATATTTCTATTTTAAATCCTTCTTCTTCCAGATTCGGCGGCAGAATTAAATTAAAACCTTTATTTTTAAAAAGATTCTTTCGTCCCTCTAATTCTTTTCTAAAGGCTGATATTTTTGGATACCGTTTTTCGCGAAGCCTTGAAACTAAAAACGCACCGCGGCCTGATTCCTTTAAGTTTCTCTCGATAATTTCTTTTTCAATTCCCGGGAGAAAATCTTTCAAAGAAATATTATCCCTCGCCTCGATCTCGGTCACGAGCTTTATCAATTCCTGCTGTTTATTAACACCCAGATAATACTTTCTGATCACTTCCGTCAAATATTCGCCTTCATTCGCGGAAAGTTCCGCAAGCGCCAAAGCCGTCTTTAAGGATATCTCACCGTTTTCTAAACTATTTTTAATAACTATCGGCAAATTTTCCAGCAGAGGATATTTGCTTAAAATGGCTTCATTTATTATCATAATTTTGTTACAGGCTCTAAATGTATTTCTGTGTATATAATAACAAAAATGATGTAAAATATGTTAAAAATAAAAAACAGGAGAATTTATGGCCATAATCGGACATATTGAAGAAATTAAGAAAAATAATAAATTTAATAAATTAATTAAAACCGGATTGGAATATCTTTGCAATATGAAAGAAACTGATTTCAAAAATATGGACATTAACGATAAAACAACAATAGGAATAGACGGAAATAGAATATTTGTGATCAACAGTGTTTATAAAACCAAAAACCATTTTGAACAGAAATTTGAAGGCCACAGGAAATATATTGATCTGCAGTTTGTATTTTCCGGCGAAGAAATGATTAAAATATCCCCGATTAAATATTCCCGTAAAATTTCCGAATATGATCCTGGAAAAGATGTTCAATTTTTTAACGCGGAATCCTTTTCAACACTGTTAATGAAAAGCGGCATGCTGGCTATTTTTTACCCGGATGACATACACGCGCCTGGGTTAGACAGTGGGAAAACCTGCCTTATTAACAAATCCGTTATAAAAGTTAGAATATAATTACAAAACATTCTAAATATCTCCCAATCTTTTTAACGCGGATATTTTATCTGTCTGCCCGATTTTCGCCAATGTCACAGCCTTCCTCAAATACTCAATAGAATGTTCGTAATTTTCACGGTCCACGGGATACGGGAACCCGTCCTTGCCCCCGTGCGCGAAACTGTAACGGGCAGGGTCTTTAAAACTCGGAGGTTTTCCATAAACAATTTCTGAAATCAATGCCAGCGCCCGAATGGTTTTAGGCCCGACACCTTCAATACCCAGTAAATGTTCAAAGTTATCAGGCTGTTTTTTATAAGTTTTAAGAAATATTTTTTTAAGGTATTTTGAATTGATGTCTTTCTGCAAAACAGGGTGTCTGCCTGGAAGTTCCAGGCTGATAATCTTATCAATTTCTTCAGCAAGTTTTTCAGGATTTTCTTTTGACGCGTCCGTGCTTATAATTCTCGCGGCCTCGCTTTCCTTAGCGGTCATATTAAGCGTTTCGCCGCGGTTATCCGAACAAATCGCGGAATGAGGCTCGCAAACAAAATTTGACACATTTTCGCTTAACCAGTGGTAACGCCTTGCCCAGCGATTTACCCCGTTCATTCCCTGCTGGACAACCGCCCAGTTTCCTTTTTTTGTAAATAAAAATGTGTGATGATAAAGCTGGTAACCATCCTGGACCGCTGAGTTATCCACCTTCGCGGACATTCTGCTGGCATAAACCAATTTCGCTGGATTTATCGATATTTTTTCCGACCATAATTCAATCTCAGACGGGGTTTTTCTTGAAGTTTTACCCTTGCCGCCGGCGACAAAAATTCCAAGCTCTTTTTCAATCCCGCGTATTGATTCTTTTACCGCGCCGCATACGGTAGTGGTGAGCCCGCTTGAATGCCAGTCAAAACCAAGCACACAGCCAAAGGCCTGAAACCAAAACGGGTCCGACATACGCCTTAAGACCTCATCCGGTCCGGTATCAGAAACTATAAGGGTAATGATTTCCCTGCTTAACGCGCGCATTTTGGTAAAAAGCCACGCGGGCGCGTTTCCGTAGTGGAGAGGTAAATGGGCGGTTCCTGTTCGTGTCATAACCGGATAATTATAACATTAAAAAAGTGCACACTTTTTCGTTTTTCTCTTATCTTTTTTAGAAATGTCTTTTTTGAATGTTTTCTGGTAATCGGTGGGTGTTATGTTAAACGCCTTTTTGAAACATGCGGAAAAATAAGATGACGAGCCAAATCCGCAGTCGAGGGCAATTTCTGTAATAGATTTATCCGACGCCTTCAATAAATTTTTAACTACCTTCATCCGGATTTTATTCAGGTAATCCTGCGGCGGCTGCCCAACCTCTTTTTTAAAAACACGAAAAAAATGCGATGGAGACATGCAGGCAATTTTCGCGAGTTTATCAATAGTAATCTTTTTATCGAGATTTGAATATAAATATTCAATTGCCTTATCGATTTCCAGCCGGTTTGATATTCTGTCAATCTCCGGGGTAAAATTAAATATAGTCCTGATTATTGCATGGCATATTTCTAAATTCAGGGCGTGTAAAATTATATCTGAACCCTGCATTTTATTGTCAATTTCAATCATAAATCTTCTAAGTAAAGGCAAAATGCCCGGGTCCATGGAATAAAACTCGCCGATAAATTTAATGTTCTGTTTTACCATATATTTGGCCAGCTGCCTTTTAAAAAAACTTTTATTTATTAAAACAGCGATGTAGCGCGGCGGAAAGTCCGAAGGAAGTTCATGATGAGGAATATCAGGTGAAAGGCAGAATATCTTTCCTGAAACCGATGTTATCGTTTTTCCGTAAATTTTAAACTGGGTCTCATCATTGAAGGAAACAATAAACATATAAGACGGGTGGCTGTGTTCGGGAGATAAAGCGTAAAAACATGCCCCTCCCACCGGGGTAAACAATCCAATATCTTTTGTGACAAAACAGTCAACATACCGCAGTTGTTCCACGGCTACGGATCCAACCAGATTACAGACTTGTTTAAGGACTTCTTCATCTTTTAAATTTTGCGACATAACAGCTTCCTGCTCATAAAATTATTTGCCATTTAAATTATAATTTAAACATCCGTTCCAAGTCAAGGACAATTAACCTTATTACCTTATTTTGTTGACAACACCACAAAAATAATTTAAAATACTTTCCGTCATTTAATGGAGGAGGCTATATGGCAAATGAAGCTGTAGTTGTTTTAACAGACTCTAATTTTCAGGAAGAAGTTATTAATTCATCAATGCCTGTTTTTGTAGATTTCTGGGCGTCATGGTGCGGGCCATGCAGGATGATGGCAAATATAGTCGACGAATTGGCTAAAGAATATGCCGGATTAATCAAAGTATGCCAGTTAAACGTAGATGAAAATCCGGTCACTGCAAGCCAATATAAAATTATGAGCATCCCAAGTTTCCTGTTGTTCAAAGACGGCAAAGTAAAAGACCAGTTAATAGGCGCAATACCAAAACAGAAATTAAAATCTAAAGTTGCGGAATTTTTGGCATAAAGTTATTCTTCTCCCCCATCCGCGTCTGCCGCATTTTCTTGTATACAGGCTATACTTTGTACTTTATCGCCTTCTTCCAGCCGTATCAAACGGACGCCCTGGGTATTCCGGCTGATTGAGTTTATTCCCTCAACCGGCATTCTTATAATAAGCCCGTGCGATGTAATGATCATTAATTCGTCCGTGTCCGTTGATTCTTTAACCCCGACTACATTCCCGTTTCTGGCTGTAGGTTTAATATTTATCACGCCTTTTCCTCCGCGATTTGTCAGCCGGTATTCATCTATATCAGTACGCTTCCCGTAACCGTTTTCAGTAACTGTGAGTATAGTAATTTTGGGCCTGGCCACCAGAGCGCTGACTACAACATCTCCTTTAGATAAAGATACTCCGCGCACACCGTGGGCTGAGCGGCCCATCGGCCGGACTTTTTCCTCGTTAAACCTGACTGCTTTGCCCTGTTTTGTCGCGATAACCAATTCCTCCCTGCCGGTTGTCTCAAGCACCTCAATCAGCTCATCATCTTTATCCAGGGTAATGGCTATAATCCCGCCCTGGCGCGGATTGCTGTATGCGTCAAGATTGGTCTTTTTAATAGTGCCGTCTTTAGTAACCATTACAAGGAACTTTTCCGGGGTAAATTCTTTCACGGGAATAAACGCCGTTACCCTTTCACCCGGGGTTAAACTCAACATATTAATAATGGCCTTTCCTTTCGCGGTGCGCCCGGCCTGCGGGATTTCATGGACTTTTATCCAGTGGACTTTTCCGATATTCGTAAAAAATAAAATGTAATGATGGGTAGAGGCAATAAAAAGATGTTCCACAAAATCTTCTTCTTTTGTAAGCATGCCTGTCTTTCCCCTGCCGCCGCGGCGCTGCTTTGTAAAACCTGAAACCGGCTGGCGTTTTATATAACCTGTATGGCTGATTGTGATCGCCATGTCTTCTTCCGCAATCAGATCTTCGATCGTAAAATCTCCTTCTTCTTCAATGATCTCAGTCCGCCGTTCATCGCCGAATTTTTTATCGATCTCCAGAAGCTCCTCCTTAATAATTTCTTTTACTTTCGCTTCGCTTGAAAGGATCAATTTAAAGTATGCTATTTTTTTAATTATTTCCAGATATTCCGCCTCGAGCTTTTCTATTTCTAATCCTGTAAGCTTCTGCAGTTTCATATCGAGAATCGCAAGCGCCTGAACCTCTGAAAGCGAGAATTTCTTCATTAAATTAAACTTTGCGGCTTCCGGGCTTTCACTCTTCTTAATAGTTTTTATCACTTCATCAAGATTTGCCAGCGCGATCTTTAAACCCTCAATAATATGTGCCCGGGCTTCAGCTTTAGCCAGTTCAAATTTTGTCCTTCGGATAATGATCTCTTTACGGTGATTTATATAATGAATTATGATCTCTTTAATGTTCAAAACCAGAGGATTTTTATCTACTATCGCGAGAAAAATTATTCCAAATGTAGTCCGCATCGAGGTATGTTTGTAAAGCTGATTTAAAACCACATGGGCTACCTCACCGCGTTTTAATTCTATTACAACACGCATCCCGTCCCGGTCGGATTCATCGCGGACATCCGAGATCCCGTCTATTTTTTTATCATTAACAAGATGCGCGATATCCTCAATAAGCCGCGCCTTATTAATCTGATATGGAAGCTCTGTAATAATAATATTTTCTTTGTCATTTTTAAGCTGTTCGATATTCGCCTTAGCCCGGAGAGTGATCTTCCCCCGGCCGGTTTCATAAGCTTCTTTAATACCCGCTCGGCCGACTATAAAAGCCCCTGTCGGAAAATCCGGGCCAGGCATAACTTTCATGATTTCTTTTATTGCGACATCCGAATCATCAATAACTTTAATAACCGACTTTATTACCTCGGACATATTATGAGGAGGAATATTTGTCGCCATACCTACGGCGATACCCGATGAACCGTTAACCAGGAGATTCGGAATCTTCGCCGGCAAAACAACTGGTTCAGTCATAGATTCATCGTAATTTGGTATAAAATCAACCGTTTCTTTGTCAATATCTGCGAGCATTTCTTCGCTGAAAAGCGCCATTCTTATTTCGGTGTATCGCATCGCCGCGGCTGAATCACCGTCCACGGATCCGAAATTTCCCTGTCCGTCGATCAAAGTATAACGGCATGAAAAACTCTGGACCATACGGACTATACTTTCATATACAGCCATATCTCCATGCGGATGGTATTTACCTAAAACATCACCGACAACCCTCGCGCTTTTTTTGTACGGTTTATTATGAACGATCCCCGCTTCATTCATTGAATGAAGGATCCTGCGATGCACCGGTTTCAGCCCGTCACGGACATCCGGCAAGGCTCTGCCTATAATAACGCTCATGGCGTAATCAATATACGAACTACGCATTTCATCTTCAATATTTATCGGAACTACTTTTTCGCCTTTAGAATACATGGTTCTCCTAAAAATCCGTTTAAACCGTTCAAACAGTTTAAACAGTTATTAAATATCCAAATTCCTGACCTGCGCCGCGTGCTTAAGTATAAATTCTCTCCGGGGTTCAACCTGGTCACCCATAAGAATAGTAAAGATCTCATCCGTAAGAACAACATCCTCAAGTTTAACCTGTAAAATGGTCCTTTTTTCCGGATCCATTGTCGTTGACCAGAGCTGTTCCGGATTCATTTCTCCAAGGCCTTTATACCTCTGGATTGTCAAACCTTTTTTTCCCCATATTTTTATCCTTTCAAGAATATCATCTATGGATTTTACTGGAACAATCTCTTCTTCTCTTTCTAACTGGAACAGAACGGAATCATCATCAAACACAAGGTTTAAATTTGAAAGTTTTTTATATAAATCTTTAACCTCTTTATACTCCGGAGAAAAAACTATTTCCGCTCTTTTAATTTTACGTTCTTCTTCTGAATCAGTCTTTCCATTCTCACCATTGGATTTATGCTTTTTCAGTTCATCCTCAAACGGGAATAACTCAACATATTCTTCGATAGTATTTCCTTTTCTGTATATTATCCTCTGCAGCCTCTTCCATGAGATCAAAATATCTGAAATATCCTGCAACTTTTTGCCTGTATATTCCTCCCTGATTTTTTTCCCCTTATATTCTTTAAAAACCACATCTTCCGTTCCGTGTTTAACTAAAAAATCCTCCATCTCTTCTTCTTTTTCAATATACTGCTCACTTTTACCGCGTTTAAGTTTATAAAGCGGCGGTTGGGCGATATAAACATAACCATTTTCTAGCAACTGGGGCATTTGACGGTAGAAAAATGTTAGAAGAAGCGTCCGGATATGCGCTCCGTCAACGTCAGCATCAGTCATAATAATTATTTTCCTGTAACGGGCTTTACCCAAGTCAAAATCCTCACTGCCGACACCTGCTCCTATAGCGGCGATCATTACTCTGATCTCTTCACTGCTTAACACCTTATCCAGCCGGGCCTTTTCAACATTAATTATCTTGCCTCTCAAAGGCAATATCGCCTGAAAACGCCGGTCACGGCCTTGTTTGGCACTCCCCCCCGCGGAATCTCCCTCAACAAGATAAATTTCGCATAGTTCCGGATTCCGTTCAGAACAATCCGCCAGTTTACCCGGCAAACTGCCTGAATCCAAGGCGCCTTTCCTTCGGGTCAGATCCCGCGCCTTTCTCGCCGCCTCTCTCGCTTTCGCGGCAAGTTCACATTTTTCTATCACAGCGCGCGCAACCGGAGGATTTTCCTCAAAAAATTCATCCAGCCCGTCATTAACAATAGACTCCACGATACCTTTAACTTCGCTGTTTCCCAATTTCCCTTTGGTCTGCCCTTCAAATTGAGGATTTGTAACTTTAACACTTATAACCGCCGTCAGACCCTCCCTTACATCCTCACCGGAAAGATTTTCTTCCAGTTTTTTTAATAAATCATTTTTCTTCGCGTAACCGTTAATGGCCCTGGTAAGGGCTGATTTAAATCCTACAAGATGCGTCCCGCCTTCCCGGGTATTGATATTGTTCGCAAACGAAAATATATTTTCCGCGTAACCGTCATTATATTGCATGGCAATCTCAACTGATACCCCTTCCTTAACAATCTTCTTGCTCCCTGATTCTTTCTCTCCTTCTCCGATAGCTAAAATTTCTTTTTCTACTTCTTTTTCTCTCTGGAAATAAATAACTTTTTTATGCAATGGATTTTTATTACGGTTAAGATGCTCCACAAATTCCTGGATACCTCCCTTATAACAAAACACACTTACCTTCGGCTCATTACTTTCCCGTTCATCTTTAAGCGTGATCTGTATGCCTTTATTAAGAAACGCGAGCTCCCTTAAACGGTTAGCTAGTGTGTCAAAATTATAAACCAGCGTCTCAAAAACATCCGAGTCCGGTTTAAAAGTAACTTTTGTGCCTTGTTTCTTGGATTTACCGATCTCCTGGACTAACGCGGCCGGTTTTCCTCTTTTGTATTCCTGGAAATACACCTTCCCGTCACGCATCACCTCCACTTCCATCCATTCCGAAAGGGCGTTTACCACTGAAACACCGACTCCATGCAGCCCACCCGCTACTTTATATGCTTCGGAATCAAACTTTCCGCCGGCGTGCAAGACTGTCATGACAATTTCAAGCGCGGACTTCTTATAAGTCTTATGTATATCCACGGGAATACCTCGCCCGTTATCAGTTACCGTAATGCTGTTATCATGATGAATAACAACCTCAATATTGTCGCAAAAACCTGATAACACCTCATCAATACTGTTATCAACCACCTCATAAACCAGATGATGGAGCCCTGTGGCCGCCGTATCACCAATATACATTGCCGGACGTTTACGGACCGCATCCAGTCCTTCCAATATCTGAATCTTATTAGAATCATATTTAGTATTATCTGCCATTTTTTCCCTTATCCTTTATGCAGGGGCAATCATAAGCCCCTACTTTAAATTATAGAATACTTTTTCCCCAGCGAAAACCCCGCTTCCTTTTAATTCAGATTCAATGCGAAGCAATTGGTTATATTTGCACACCCTGTCCGTGCGGCAAAGGGACCCTGTCTTGATCTGGCCGGCATTCAACGCGACAGATAAATCAGCGATAAAGGAATCCTCTGTTTCTCCAGAACGGTGAGAAATGACCGCAGTATATCCCGCTTTTTTGGCCATTTCAACTGCCTCGATTGTTTCAGTAAGCGTCCCGATCTGGTTCACTTTAATTAAAATCGAATTTCCCACTCCCTCTTTGATTCCGCGGGACAGGCGGCCAATATTGGTAACAAAGATATCATCACCTACAAGCTGGATTTTTTTGCCTAAACGATCTGTTAAGGCCTTCCATCCCTCCCAGTCATCCTCGGCTAATCCGTCTTCGATTGACTTTATCGGGTATTTTTCCACA
This sequence comes from bacterium, assembly GCA_040754625.1. NCBI lineage: Bacteria > bacterium. The sequence continues at coordinate 10,857 of JBFMCF010000024.1, forward strand.
AGTCTTTGGTAATAATCTATTAACGATTCATAATCCAGTGCACCTTTCTCTGTTTTTAAAACATATTGCCCTGTTTTTCCTATTTTCTTATAAAACTCAGAAGCCGCTGAATCAAGCGCGATAAATACATCTTTTCCCGCTTTATACCCTGCAGACTCTATCGCCTCCATAATATATAGAATTGCTTCTTCATTTGATCCTAAATCCGGCGCAAACCCGCCCTCATCCCCAACGGAGGTTTTTAACCCTTTCTTTTTAAGAACTTCTTTAAGTTTATGAAAAATCTCTGTTCCTATACGCAAACAATTTGAAAAATTCGGCGCTCCCACAGGCATAATCATAAATTCCTGGACATCAAGATTGTTGTCCGCGTGCCGGCCGCCGTTTAAGATATTCATCATGGGAATGGGTAAAAGTGACGCATTGGTGCCACCGATATACCGGTATAGCGGGATTTTAAGAAAATTTGCGGACGCCCTGGCACAGGCAAGGGATACGGCTAAAATCGCGTTCGCTCCAAGAGCGCCCTTATTTTCAGTTCCATCCAATGCAATCAACATCTCATCAATGTCTCTCTGGTTCAAAACACTCATTCCTATCAATTTCGGGGCAATAATTTCATTGATATTCTCAACTGCTTTTAAAACACCCTTGCCGTTGTATCTTTTTTTGTCACCGTCACGCAGTTCAACCGCTTCGTGTTCGCCTGTGGACGCGCCTGAGGGCACTGCCGCCCAGCCCCTGGCGCCGTTTAAAAGAGCTATTTCACATTCTACTGTCGGGTTCCCGCGGGAGTCCAGAATTTCACGAGCCTTTAAATCAATGATTTCTGACATCTTTTCCTCCTTTTCTTCTTTTACCCCGAAGAGCAACAATCAAAGCAGCAATTCCAAGAAGAAACTGGCCAATTCCTCCAAAATCCCAATTGATATTCATACTTCTCCTCCCTGTATACCTTCGGATTGAAAAATATTTTTGTTTTAAATCAATCGTATATAAGTAAGAGATTATAACACCCTTTTTAATTAAAAACAAGCATTGTTTTACCAAAATTATCGGCAGATTTTAGTATTTTCTGAAAGACGAAATTATATTATCAATAAAGGTTTTTTACCCAATTATCAATGATCTCAAAGACTTCATTTTGCCTGGGGTTTTCGAGTGTGGTAAGTATATGCGACGGGCTGTCGATAAAAACAAGTTTTTTGTCTTTCGAACCTGTTTTTTCATAAATATATTCAGAGCTTTCTGGTTTAATGGTTTTATCGTTTTTAGACTGGATAATTAAAACAGGCTGGTTTACGTCCTTTAATTCTTTTTTGACAACTTTACTTAATTTATAAACTTCATGAACAGCGGACACCGCTCTGTTTTCATAATAATAAGGTTTTAACTTGTCCGGCAGGGGTCTTTTGTTATATTTAATAAAATACTTTCCAACCGGACTTAAAACAATTTTCCAGTCCGCGAAAAATACCGCGCTCGCGAGGGAAACTATTCCTTTGAGTCCGGGTTTATTTACGGCAAGATGCAGGGCGAGGTCCCCGCCAGTTGAAAAACCCGCAACAATCACATTATCTCCTAAAAGTTTTGCAAGCTCATATGCGTCTTCAACCGATTGGTACCAGTCTTCCCATTTAATTTTAAGCAAATCCTCTTCTTTTGTCCCGTGACCCTCGAGAAGCAACCCGTAAACGTTATACCCTTTTTCATATAAATATTCTCCAAGGTCCCTCATTTCCCATGGGCTCGCGGTAAACCCGTGAATCAATAAAAACACGGTCTTTGTTTTTTTCTCATGAGTGTATAAAAAAGGCCCGTTGTCTTTATTGCGCAGCCTTTCCTGTATTAAAGAAAGCTCCTGCTGGAACCTGAGCTCCGCGAGCTGGACTTCAGAAAAGTTTTTTTCATCAACCAGGTTCTCCTGGGCTAAAAGATTGAAATTCAGGCATGATAAAAACAATAAAACATGTAACAGTATTTTTTTAAATATTTTCATAAATTTATCACCCCAGCCTCTTCTTAAATCTCATGGCGCTTATTGTTATAACTATGACCCCGAAAATAACAAGAGCGAGTATCTGCGGCCATAGAATACCAAAACCATTTCCTTTAAGAAATATTCCCCTGATTATTATAATAAAATATCTAAGTGGCGTAAGATATGTAAGGTATTGAAAGAATAAAGGCATATTTTCTATAGGGAACGTAAAACCCGAAAGCATCATGGCAGGGTTGTTAAAAAGGTTCATAAGCATCATCGCCTGCTGCTGAGTTTTTGCCACAGTAGATATAAAAAGTCCTATTCCAAGGGCGGGCAAAAGATACGCCGCCGTGCCGAGAGCCAAAAGCGGTATCGAGCCTTTAATCGGGATCCTGAACCAGAGCACCCCAACAATCAAAACAAGAACCATGTCCAGGAAACCCACGATAGCGAACGGGATTGTCTTCCCGAGGATCAATTCAAAAGGTTTGATGGGCGTGACCATCAACTGTTCCATTGTTCCGATCTCTCTTTCCCTGACAATGGCCGTGGATGTGAGGCTCAGGCAGGTTAACAAAATAATCGACGCCATCACGCCCGGCACAAAATAATTCCGGCTTTTTAATTCAGGATTATACCAGGCCCTTGTCCGGAAGTCTATTTTTGAAAGCCCGGATTTAACAGTTTCACCGGTTAAATCAAGCGAATATTTTGAGACGATCCTGTTGATGTATCCCATTGCCACGATCGCGGTGTTGGAATCGGTCCCGTCAAATATTATCTGAATATCCGCCGGGATTTTCCTCCTCAAATCTTTTGAAAATCCGCTGTTAATCTGCATCGCGCAGGTAACCTTCCCCCGGTCCAGCAAATCCCTGATTTCATTCGTCGATTCAGGAAGATACTTAACGGTAAAATAGCCTGATGATTCCATCCGCCTCACAAGCTCCCTGCTTTCTCGCGATTTATCAAGGTCGTAAAGCGCCATTGAAACGTTTCTCACATCGAGGCTCACGACATACCCGAAAAGCATGAGCTGGATTACCGGCGGGGCAACCAGAAAAAACCTCAGCCGTTTATTTCTTAAAACCTGTATAAATTCTTTTTTTACCAGATGTTTAATTCGTTCGAACATGATTATTGCATTTTCTTTTTAAATTTCTTGTTCGCGAAAGCGAAAATACCGGCCGCGAAAACAGTCAATAAAAATGCTTCAAAACCCAGTATTTTCAAGGTGTTTCCTTTCAGGAATATCCCTTTTAAAATTGTGACAAAATATCTCGCGGGAACTGCGCGCGATATAAGCTGGAGTAGCCACGGCATATTGGGAATGGAAAAAACAAAGCCGGACAATAAGTACGCCGGGAGAAATGTTGAAAGCATCGCTATCTGCGTCGCCACCTGCTGCGACGGGCCTGCAATCACAGAGATAACTATTCCCTGGCTTATACCGCCGAAAAGGAAAATACCCGACAAAAGCAGGAGAAGAGAAACACTTCCCTTCATGGGAATATGGAACAGGAAAATCCCGAGAAAAACCGAAAAAATAAAATCCGTGAAACCGATGGTATAATATGGAATCAATTTCCCGATTATAAGCTCCGATGTCTTTACAGGCGTTGAAATCAACTGCTCCATTGTGCCCCGTTCCCATTCTTTGGCAATAGTCAGGGAAGTAAGAAGCGCGATGATAACGGACATTATTAAAACAATAAGCCCCGGTATTATGAAATTTTTTGAACGAAGTTCGGGGTTATACCAGAACCGCATGCGGGCATCAATCAGGGAAACCACCCGTCTTCCGCTTACCCTCTGGGAATACATCTCCGCTATGGCTGAAACATATCCCTGGATAATGCTTGCCGTGTTTGAGTCGCTTCCGTCAATGATTACCCCGACCTGCACATCTCTATCTGTCTTTGTTTTTTTCGAAAAATCAGATGGGATTATTATCGCCACCCTTGCCTTGCCCGAATCGATATATTTATCTATTTCGGAATAATTTTCAATATATGAAACCACCTGAAAATAACCCGAATCGATAAATTCTTTTATTAAATCGCGGCTTACGCTTGTTTTGTCCTGGTCGTAAACAACAGTCTTTACGTCTTTTATGTCGAAGGTCAGCGCGAAACCGAACATAAGAAGAAGCATCAGAGGCGTTAAAAAAGCGACGGCCAGGCTGAACGGGTCACGGCCTATCTGGATAAATTCTTTCTTTGCTATTGCTTTAATGCGGCGAATGTTCATAATATTTTATTTGTAGGGGCACAAAATTTTGTGCCCCTACCTTTATGCCATTTCAATCAATGTCACAAATACATCCTCAAGTGACGGAACAATTTTTTCAATTCTGAAAGGGAGGGATAATCCCGTTTCTTTTAAAATTTTTTCGATTTTCGGAATATGTGATTCGTAATTTTCAATTACAACATGGAGCAAACTGCCGAAAACCGCTGTTTCATAACCATTTTTAATCAACACATCCATGGCTTCAATTAATTTATCAACCTTTAATTCCAGGACATCCCGCTTCATGTATTTATGCCTCATTTCGGTGGGCCTTCCCTCCGCGATAATCCTGCCGCGGTAAATCAACGCCAGCCTGTCACAATAATCAGCCTCATCCATATAGTGCGTGGTAACAAAAATCGTCGTCCCCGTTTTGGATAACCTGCCTATTAGCCCCCAGAAATTCCGTCTCGAAACCGGGTCAACGCCGGATGTCGGTTCGTCAAGAAACAATATCGACGGTTCATGTATTACCGCGCATCCAAGCGCAAGCCTCTGTTTAAAACCTCCGGCCAATGTCGCCGTCATGTTCTTTCTCCTGTCTTTAATCCCCGCCATTTCCAGGACCCATTCTCTGCGTTCAGATAATACCCTGTTTTTGACACCGTAAACCCCGCCGAAAAAATTTATGTTTTCTTCCACCGTAAGATCATTATAAAGTGAAAATTTCTGGGACATGTATCCGATATTTTTTCTGATTTCTTCCGCTTCAGAAATTATATCATGTCCTCCAACATGTCCCGTGCCGGACGTCGGCAGCAACAACCCGCAAAGCATTTTAATGGTCGTCGATTTACCCGCACCGTTCGGTCCCAAAAACCCGAACACCTCGCCTTCTTTCACGGATAGGCTGATATTATCGACTGCGCTAAAATCACCGAAGTTACGGGTTAAATTGTTGAGCTCCACAGCAATGTTTTTTTCACGCATTTTAATTTATAAAACGATTAAAACCGTCCAAGCTGTTCAAACGGTTTAAACGGATTAAACGGTTATTTCCCATCCACCATCGAAATAAACACATCTTCAAGCGAAGGGATTATTTCCCTCTGCCCTTCTATATTAATATTTTTCGATTTTAAATCGGAAATAACTTTTTCAAACACTTCCTTTTTTTCAGCAATAATATGGAGCCTGTCTCCATACGCGCTTATCCTTATAATTCCCTGGGTCTTTTTGATAATTTCCGCCGCGGAGAGGGGCGAATCCACCCAAACCTCCATCATCGGCTTTTTAAGGGACTGCCTGATACGTGAAGGTTCATCAACGACTAAAATCCTTCCTTTGTTAATCAAAGCGACACGGCTGCACCGTTCCGCCTCGTCAAGATAAGACGTTGAAACAAAAACCGATATCCCTTCTTTTAAAAGGCCGTATAATATCCTCCAGAAATCCCTTCTCGAAACAGGGTCGACGCCGTTTGTCGGTTCATCAAGAAATAAAACCTCGGGCGTGTGAATAAGAGTGCATGCCAGCCCCAGTTTTTGTTTCATCCCGCCGGAAAGGTCACCCGCGAGCCGGCTTTTAAACGGAAACAGATTACTGAATTCCAGTAATTTTTTAATCCTTGACGGGCGTTCACTGGGGGGGACAGTGTAAAGGTCCGCGTAGAAATCCATATTTTCCATAACAGTCAAATCTTCATAAAGCCCGAAACGCTGGGACATATAACCGATTTTTTCTTTGACTTTTTCGGGATCTTTTAATATCGAAAAACCGCTTATCCACGCCTCTCCTTCAGTCGGTTCCATTATGGAAGTCAAAAGCCTCATCGTCGTGGTTTTGCCCGCGCCGTCCGGCCCGACAAGCCCGAAAAGTTCGCCGCGTTTCACTTCCAGGCTGATTTTGTCGATAGCAGTATTTTCCCCGAACTTTTTTGTGAGATTAAGTGTTTTGATAGCAATGTGTTCCATCTGAAACCGTTCAAGCGGTTTAAACGGTTTAAACCGTTTAAACAGTTCACTTATCGAGGATTATCTTCACATCCGCCGGCATGCCAGGTTTAAGTTCATTATCAATATTTTTGACGCTTACCTTCACGCCGAAAACAAGTTTTATCCGTTCCTCTTTTGTCTGTATATTTTTGGGGGTAAACTCGGCCTCGGATGAAATATTGGTAACAACACCCTCGTATTCCTTCCCGGGATATGAATCTGTCGTTACTTTCGCCTTTTGCCCCAGTTTCACCAAACCGAGTTTTGTTTCTTTGACATAAATTTTCACATTTGCGTTCATGAGGTCGCCTACCGTGTAAACAGAACCGCCTGAACCGGCGGTCTCCCCGACCTCAACATATTTTTTCAATATCACACCCGTTATCGGTGTATATAAAATTGTGTCTTTTAAGCGTTCTTCGGAAACAGAAAGCACCGCCTTCGCCTGTTCCACGCGGTATTGCGCGGCCCGGACTTCTTCTTTTCTCGCGCCTTCTTTTACAAGGCTGTATTTCTCCTTCGCGTTTTCGAACGACTTTCTTGCCTGTTCAACCCTGTGTTCCGCCGCCTCTATCGTTTCTTTCCTTGCGCCCTCTTTTACAAGGCTGTATTTTTCTCTCGCGTTTTCCAAGGCTTTTTTTGCCTGTTCAAACCGCTGTTCATAGGCCTTTATTTCCTCCTGCCTCGCACCCTCTTTAATAAGGCTGAATTTTTCTTTAGCGTTTTTATACTGCGCGGCACGGGTATCATACACATTTTTTACCGCGTCAAACTGGGACAACGATACCGCACCGTTTTTGTATAATACTTCAGCTCTTTCATAATCTTTTTTCGCTTTTTCAAATTCCGAGCCGGCTGAATCAAGGTTTAATTTCGCCTGTTCAATTTCCTGCGGCCTCGCCCCCGTCCTTAATTCATCCAGTTTTGCCTTTGCTTCGGACAGGCCTGCCTCCGCGGATTCCATGTTAAGTTTTGCCTGTTCAATCTCCTGCGGCCTCGCCCCGGCTTTCAATTCCTCAAGACGGGCCTTTGACTCGGATAAAGCCGCCTCCGCGGACTCCATGTTAAGTTTTGCCTGTTCAATCTCCTGCGGCCTCGCCCCGGCTTTCAACTCTTCCAATCTGACCATTGCCTCGTTTAATAACGCTTTATTTTGTAAAACAATAGCGGCTGATTCCGCATTGTCAAGCCGCGCGAGTTTATCTCCTTTATTAACATTTTGCCCTTCTTCCGCGAAAAGCTCCGCGATCCTGCCGGCAGACTTGAAACCTAAATTTACTTCTGTAATCTCCACATTGCCTGACGCGGAAATCGCCCCTTTTTCCAGGCGGTTGCGGATATAAGTTGTAATTGAAATAATTAAGATTATTCCTGAAAGAACAATCCCGAATATAATAAATTTTTTCTTCACCCTCATTCCTCCCCGATTACCTTCCACAAATACGCTATCGCAATCTGTTTGTCATAAAGCGCCTGGTAATAACTTGTTTCGGCGGACAAAAGTGCGGACTGGGCGTCAAGAACATCCGTGTTTATACCGCCGCCTGTCTCATATTTTAAACGCTCTATCCTTAAAGTTTCTTTCGCTGATTCAACCATTTTTAATGTAACCTCTATCCGTTCCCCGGCGGTTTCAATGTTACGATAGGCATTTTTTACTTCACGGATTATATTCAATCTTAATAACCGCTCTTCTTCTTTTGCCTTTTCCCATTCCCCGGTTTCTTTATTGATGTCCGACTTTATAATCCCCCAGTCGAAAAGAGGCATGGAAAGCCTCAAACCTATATTCCAGTTTTCCCTGAATTTCAAATTATCCCCTGATTTATCCCCGTATTCGCCGGCAATCAAAATATCAGGATATCTTCTTCCCCTTGCTATCTTTACTCTTTCATCGCAAATAGTCTTCTTCTTCAAAACAGAATTATAATCAGGCCTCTGAAAAAATGCCTTATTAAGGCCTGCTTCAAAAGGGGGGTATTCCTCATCCTCGGGGATTTCATAAACAATCAAAATTTTCCTGTCCATATTATCCATCCCCATTAGTGCTTTCAGAAATTCATATAGACTTTCCACGCTGTTCTTTATTACCAGTCTGTTTTCCCTGGTTTTTGAAAGCTCTACCTCAGTCCTTAAAAAATCCACTTGAGCGGCGCTGCCGGTTTTAACAGAAAGTTCAACATTCTTCTTATGTTCCTCAAGCTGTTTTACCGAGGCCTCGTTTGCTTCTAAAAGTTTTTTAAACTGTGAAATTTTATAATACACGCTTTTAAGGTTATAAATAAGTTCCTGCCTTGTCATAGTAAAATTATCTTCAGCGATGGATTTTTTCATTTCTGTAATATAGACATTTCCTGAAAGCTGCCCTCCTTTAAATAACGGAAGTCTGAAAGTAATACCGGCATCGTATATTTTTGTATCAACATCCGGCAGATCGCCCGAAACACCGGGGACAAAAGGTGTTACAGGCGTAAAGTAACGAAACTTCGTATAACCGCCGTTAAAATCAAGCTTGAACAGCCTTTCCGCCCGGGAAGATTTAAGGTTAAAATATTCTATTTCCACTTCTTTTTTCGCGGATATAATTCCCGGATTATTTTTTAATGCATATTCAATAACCGATTTCAGAGTGTATTTTTCCTCACCTTGTTCTTCTGCCGTTAAATAAATCTTTAAAAGCAAGAGGAATAATACGAAAAAAGCAAACACCGGCGTTTTTTTATATTGACAACAGTATATATAAAACCTTTTTTTCATAATAATATGTTTTTTAAACTGTATTTCGATTATACGGTTTATTTCGCGTGGTTGTCAAGATTAGAATTTTTATATATACTTTAATCAATTAATTTAGTAAAATTTTTCTATGCTTTTTATAAAACTTTTTTTAGAATTTTTCAAGATAGGGCTATTTACTTTCGGCGGCGGGTACGCCATGATTCCCTTAATAGAAAAAGAAATCGTAAATAAATATCACTGGATAACCGCGGAACAATTCATTGACATCGTCGCAATTGCCGAAATGACCCCCGGCCCTCTTGCCATTAACTCCGCCACATTCGTCGGATATAAAGTTGCCGGCTTTCGGGGGGCGGTGTTTGCGACATTCGGCGTAGTTCTGCCTTCTTTTTTATTAATTTGGGCCATTGCCACGGTTTTTTCTTCATTCCAGGACAACCAAATAGTCCAGGCGGCTTTTAAAGGTTTAAAACCGGCAGTACTTGGCCTTATAATCATCGCCGCCATGAGTGTCGGAAGAGTCTCCATTTCGGGATATAAATCAGTTATTATCCTTATTTCCGTTATAGTTGGAATCTGGATTTTTAAATTTCATCCCATCCTGGTTTTATTCATTTCAATAGCAATGGGGATTGTTTTTTTCCGGTAAAGAAATTGGGCAGGAGATATACTTTTCCAACAATTCTTCGAATGTTTTCATTTATTTTCAAATATATTATTTATGGGGGCAATTACCTATTTTTTACTTTTAAAAATCTTCCAATCGAACGGTCATAGGTTTTTTTAATATTATCGGGGAAAAAACAGGCGGGAAGTTCATCGCTTCTCCTGTGATAGACTGGTGCTCTATTAAATTAATTTTGATGTGATAGAATGCCCGGATTTGAGACAATTTCAATGAACGACGACGCAGGCGTATCCTCTGTGATACGTCAAGGAGGAGTGAGGCAGAAATTGGCCGAAGATGGGCATTCCCGAAGGGCAGAGCTCTTTTGTCCTGTTTCTGCGTTGCTCGTCACATGCATACCGCAGAGGGTATGCAATGCTTCTCGCGCCTTGAATCAGGCCAAA
>JBFMCF010000025.1 GCA_040754625.1 bacterium
GCGATACAACAGTTGTCTCCGGCCTTTAAGGCTTCCCACCTTATATGCAGGGTTTGCGGAAAAACAATCCAGATCAAAAATCAATAAAAAAAATTTGTTTAACAGATCAATAGTACCACAGCGCTATTTTGAAAACAAAAGCCCCAGGTACTCCCCTGACGGGTTAAGCATTATTTTATTCACTGTTGTAGTCGCCGTGTGCGAGCCTGAGGCATAGTTTTCTTCTTTAAACGGAAACAAAACATTATTGACTTTCCTGAAGTCCGAATAATCTGCCGCAAAACCGAGTTTCATTTCTCCCTCAGACACTGTTTCAGCCCGGATTATTAAATGTGTTTTTATGTCCACAAACGCCTTCAGGAACATTCCCTCCCCTATAGGCACTTCAAGGACAGGTGAATTGTCCTTTGATTTAGTGAGGCGGATTTCCGCTCTCATTTTATCAAGCAGCCACGGGATATTCGCCCGCGCCGCCTGCAAAACCATCGAGTCCCTCAACGGCCCCTGCACCAAAGCCAGCTTGCCGGGAGCAAAACCTCTCAAGGCGTTTTCCCCGTCAAGCAGACGAATTTCCATATTGTTTGGGTACCGAACAATAACTTTCAGTTTTGCCGGCCCTTCGGAAACCCTGATTACGGAACCGTTTTCTCCCCTGATGTGGGTCTGTATAACCGCTTCCATCCGATAAGCCTTAACAGACAGGACATTCCCCCTCCCGCCGTAAGCTTCGATAACCTGATCGATTAAAGCCCCTGCGTCATTTGATTGAGAAAAGATCGGGGACACAGAACAAAACATAAGAGCTATTGCAAATAGCCCGCCTTTCCATAGAAATTTTGAAACCATCTTCACATCCTCCTCTAACTCTCTAAGTAAGTCTATAACTAACAAGTAAAAGTGTCAAGGTTTTAGTATGTGTTAAATGATATGATATAATATGCGGGGAGAAAAATTAATGGACAAATTGTTTTTATATTTTTTTTCTGCGTCCTTTGTTCTGGCGGGGGCAGGTACAGCTGTCTCATGTGTATTTTTTACGTTTCCCCGTAAAATTCTGCTCAGCATTTTAAAATATATCCTGGCCACAGTGTTGTTTACATATACTGTAAGCCTGTTTATTCGAATAATATTAAGCCGCCACGCTCCTATGGCAAGTCTATTTGAATCGTTGTTTTTTTTCTGCTGGTCAATCTGTTTTATCTCTTTTATCGTTTACCTTCGCTTTAAGGAATCTTTTTTCCTGCCTTTTTCGTTTCCAATGCTTTTTCTTTTAAGTTTAAAAGCATATTTTTCCCCATGGGACATTAGACCTCTTTTCCCCGCGTTAAAAACCATCTGGTTTGAACTGCATGTTGCGGCATCGTTTTTTGCATATAGCGCCTTTGGTATCGGGTTCGCGGGCGGAATCTGTTATCTTATAAAAAATTATTCCCGTTATTCCGGTGTTTTGCCGGAGGCGGACATAATTGATTTGGTTATTTACCGGAGTGCCGTCTGGGGATTTTTTCTGTTTTCATTTTCTATGCTGACAGGCGGTATCTGGGCATACCTTGCATGGTGCAATTATTTTATATGGACGCCGAAAGAAATCTGGTCGGTCCTTTTATGGACGTTTTATGCTTTTTATCTCCATGCGAGGCTTTTAAACGAATGGTCCGGAAAACGGTGCGCGTGGCTGGGGATTTTAGGATTTATTTTCACAATGTTTACTTATTTAGGCGTAAGCCTTTTAATGCAGAGTTCTCATCGTTTATAAAAATATTATGACTAACGTAATTTGTAACTTTTTTAATAAGTTTTACCTGAATTTTTGCTTTAGTCAACATTTTTGAATAAATCTAAGGCTTATTTTGGACGATTTCTCCAATGAGAACATATAATAGTTAGAATTGGACCCCGCACCATCTGGTGCGGGGTTAATTCCGCAAAAAATCAGGTAAAACTTATTTTATATCTTAAAATTAGTTATGACCAATATTCAAAGATTGTTTTTTCCGGTAATTATTCTTTTCTTCTGTGCCGGCTGCGCGGGTATGCACGCAAGCCTCACAAAACCCGGTCGCAAATTGCAAGTAATAACTGGGAGGCTGTCAAACCGCTTAATCTCGCATTAAAAGATAAAAATGAACTTGTCCGTGGAGTGTGGCATTAAAGGCATTGAGAAAAATTGAAAAAGCGAAGGAATAAAATTAATCATGAAATCAATCTGGCGTTTCTTTAAATCCATAAGATTAACAATTTATTTATGCATGGCCTATCTTCTGGTGTCGATATGGGGATCTTTCTCGCTCCAGAAAAACGGTGGACTTTACAAAACAATCGATAATGAAATCCTTTTGCAATGGATTAAACAAACGGGATTGCCGGCATTTAATAAAACTTTCTGGATATTGTTGCTAATATTAATTCTTACCCTATTGGCATTAAACACCGCGGTATGTACTATTGACCGTTTCATTAATGTATGGAAAAGGATTTTTAACGCCAAGTTAGATACCCGGGTAGAATTTTTGAACAGTTTAAAGTTCCGCAATGAAAAAATTGTTACAAAAAACGCCGACGAAGTAAAAAATGATATTGTTCTAAAACTTCAAAAGAGGGGCTGCAACATTATCACTTCCGTTTCTGACGAACAACAGGATAACGCTTACCCGCCGGGGCGGTTTTCACGAGTGATTATCTACGCCGATAAAAACCGTTTCTTCGCGTTTTCAGAGGTAATAGCTCATTTTGCATTTGTCCTGCTTCTCATAGGCCATCTTATCACAAGCATTTCAGGGGCCAAAAGGATAGATAATATTGCGTGGAAAAACTGGAAAACCCAAATCCCCGGCAAAACTTTTTCAGTCATGCTTCATGATATAGGCATGAAATTCTATCCCGGCGGGCAACCGGAAGATTTCTCCGCTGATATCGGCATACTCAGGGAAAATAATGAAGTTGCAAGAAAAATAATCAGAATTAATTACCCGCTTTTTTATAACGGGAATGTTATTTACCTTACGAACCTCGGTTATGACCCGTCATCCGGCTGGCCGTATGCTGTTTTAACCATTAACCGAGACCCCGGCGCGAAATTTGTTTTATGGGCAGGTATTTTTTTTATGATCGGGCTTCTGGGGACATTTTTTGTTTCATACCGCCGGATCTGGATTTTTATTACTCCCCTGGAAAACGGGCAGGTGGAAATCAAAGCCGGCGCGTGGGTTAATCAGACGGGATGTAAAATGGATAGGGAATTAGAAAATATTTTTTAAAATTCAGGATTACACATCTCCAGCGCATCTTAACTTTTATAACGAAATAAATTACATTCTCAATTGCCGCTAAAAATACAAAAAATTTTATCATTTTTTTGTTTACGATTTTCTAAATCTGGCATATATCAAAAATAGATGCGGGCATGGGATAAAATTATAGATCCCGCAAAATGCCCCTAAAAATAATCCCGACCTATATTGGAGACAAAAGGATTAGGGCCAAAAAAACGGTTGGTGCCGCTTATTGAACACCAACACTCAGCCCCAAAAAATCCGTCTCTGAAAGGCCCGGGATTTTTTTATGGTAAAATAAATCTAATAAATAACTTTTTTTTTCCGATATTATTGTTTGTTAAAAAAATAATTTTATAACTGGAGTTAATCATGAAAAAGATATATTTTTCACAAATTATGATATTTTTATTGATTTTTTCTTTTACTGCTGTTTTTCATTTACAAGCCGGTGACAAACAAAAACTGGCTTCAGTAGCTAATAAAAAGGAAATTCAGCCGGTTAGCCTAAGTTCCGCAGTTTTAAAATCAAGCTTCTTATTTTTCAAGGGGTTGCGGGTTTTACCCCCTCAAATTCTGCACTACATTTTGTATAAAAACCGGACGATTAGGGATCTTTATTCCCAGCCTTGC
>JBFMCF010000026.1 GCA_040754625.1 bacterium
GTGTTAAATACACTTGCCAATTCTCTCAAATCCCTCTTAATCTCCCTTTTCTAAAGGGAGAAATCTAAAATTTACCCCGTTTCAAAACTTTCATTCCTTTCATACCTATTTTGACATTATCAAATATCCACAGCTACAGCAGGAGCCTGGAAGGGGAGGGCATAGTATTTGAGATGGTTTTTGAATATTCCCGGTATCTTCGAGCGTTCCAAAATAACATCCCGGCCGATGATTTTTTCATCACGTTTCAATTTAAAATTATTATCTTTTAAAGCTTTTTTGCCGCTAACTATTATCCATGCCATTTTTTGTCCTTTTACCGTATTATCGGCAAAAAATAAAATATTTTACAATAATAGACGAATTAAATTATAAGGCATATATAAATGGTGTGGAGGCAAAACAATGAAGGCTTATCACACAATATTTACTTTGATTTTACTGCAGGTATTTGCTTTTGAGGTCTTTGCAAGGTCCCCTTTAAGATATGCTTCTTATGAAAAAGAAAAAAGCATGGTTCTTACGAAAAACCAGAGAGGATTGCACTTTACCCCCTGGTGCTTTTCAAGCAGGGAAAAAACAAGGGAAATACTTGATTACTATAAACAATCGAATTTGAACATGATTGTAATCGCGATGAAAACGGAAGACGGTTTACTGCCATATGAAAGCAAAGTGCAATTAGCCCAAAAAATAGGGGCCTGTAAACCGGTAATTAAAAACGTAAAGCTCCTGGTACGGGAATTCCAAAATATGGGGATTTATACAATCGCGCGCGTTGTGGTTTTCCAGGATACGGTTTTGTCAAGGGGCCAGCCTGGATGGGCCCTGTCAAAAAACGGGAATTGGACAAAACCTTATCATCCGATGGTGTGGAAATATAATCTGTCAATAATAAAAGAACTGGTGGATTTTGGATTTGATGAAATAAATTTTGATTATATCCGTTTTCCAAATCCCGGGGACAGGGGGAGCTATCAAAAACCCGGAAATGCCTTACGGCCATATGAAGCGATTGAGGGTTTTTTGGAATATCTTTATAAGAATATAAAATCATATAATAGTTCAATTAAGCTTTCAGCGGATGTTTTTGGGATAGCATGCATGAATAAGCGGGAGGATATTGAGATACTTGGGCAGCGTATTGGTTACATGTCCAAATACTTGGATTATATTTGCCCGATGAATTATCCTTCCCATATTGCTGATGAATTTTCGGTCATTAATAATCCGCGGTTTCATCCCTATGAAGCGATGAAATATTTAACAGAAAAAACATTATGCAACGCGACATTGACAAAAGCGAAAGTCAGGCCGTGGATCCAGGATTTTTCTTACCGCGTTAACGATGTCTTTAACGGTAATTATGTGCTTTCCCAGATAAAAGCTGTAAATGATACTGAAGCAACGGGATGGCTTGCGTGGAACGCGTGGGGAAATTATTCCTGGCCGGTCTATCAAAAGAGGAAGAAAACGCTCCCTCTTTAACCCCCCCCAAAAAAATATATTATGTTTTTTCTTTTTCCTCGAGTTTAAAAAGTGCTTCAACAACCTGTGTGTCGAATTGTGTCCCGGAACATCTTTTTATTTCAGATAAAGCGTCTTTTTTGCTGATTGAAGAGCGGTATGGCCTTTCGGAAGTCATCGCGTCGTAAGAATCGGCGACGCACAATATTCTCGCGAGAAGCGGTATATTATCGCCTTTAAGGTTATCGGGATAACCTTTCCCGTCGATTTTTTCATGATGTGATCTTATAATGGACACAATAGTATTTAAACTTTTTATTGGTTTTAAAATTTCTTCCCCCTGGATAGTATGCTTTTTTATAAGCGCGAATTCCTCGTCAGTCAGTTTAGTTGTTTTATCGAGTATTTCATCATCCGTTCCTATCTTCCCGATATCGTGCAGCAAAGCCGCGATATTAAGAATATCTATATCGTGTTCTTTTATTCCCATTTCCCTGGCTATAGCCACGGCATATTTGGCAACACCTATAGAATGGCCTTTTGTCCAGTGACTTTTCGCGTCTATTGCGTTTGCAAAGGCAACAATAAGGTCGTGGTATAATTCTTTTAAATCTTTATGAGCGCCGTCAGTATCCTTAAGCATATTAAAAAAGGCGTTCCTGCTTTTAATAAGTTTATTTTGCTGCTCTTTAGCTTCTGTAATATCAATTAACAAGTGGACAAAACCTATTGGGGCCGACCCTCCGCCAAATACAGGTGTAATATTTACTTTAAAATACTTATTGAAATTCTTATTATAATATTCGTATGTTTCTGAATGCCGGGTTTTTAATGACTTTTCTAACGGACAATCATCTATGGGATTATTTTTTTTGTGAAATACCTCATAACATTTTTTTGAGATTAACTCTTTTATAGGTATTTTATAGAGGTCGGAAAAATATTTATTTATCCTCAAGATATTAAATTTATTATCAACCAGCATAGCGCCATAAGGCATAGAGTCAAATGTTTCCTTCCATTCGTTGGCCGCGTGTTCTAATTGTTTTTCAGACTGCTGTGCCTTTACCAGGAGTTTTTTTCTTTCATCTGTCAGGTATGCGGTTAACGTTGAACCAATAGGTGTTATTAAAATAAGGACATGCAGGAAATTTTCATAAAAAGTATTTGCTAAAAACAGGTGCCGGAATAAATATTCGCCGTGCTCGTTATAATCATAGAAAAGATATGTTATAAATATCAACCACCCGAATGCGCCGATAAAAAGGCTAAATTTAGATTTCATGATTTTTACTTTTTAGTTTTTTATTAAGCCTGTTTATTTCTTCCTTAAGTTCAAGCATTTTAAGCTCCCTGCCAATGGCCATTTCGTAGAAATCTTCAAGTTCTTTCACCCTTTTTGCCTGTTCTTCTTCAAGCTTTACTTTTTTTGTTATATCCCTGATTATTACTCTTATGCCTGCAAAAGTTTTTTTAGAATCGTAAATTGAAACTAAATGTATTGTAACATCCAGTTTTTCGCCATCTTTTTTTATTATATTCCCTCTCTCGATTAAAAATGTCCCTTCACGTTTAAGCTTTTCTAAGCAGTTTTCTATATCCTTCCATAGTTCAAAGGTGCATAATTCTTTAAGATGTTTGCCTATAATTTCTGTTTTTAAATAATGAAAAGATTCATACCCCTGCCTGTTTGAACGGATAATAAAATTATTTGTATCTATAAAATAGATTATATCAGAGGAGTTTTCAACAACTTCCATGTAGCTCTTTTCAATTTCCTTTAATTGTCCTTTTAACATTGTATGGGCTTCTTCGAGTTTAGTCCTTATTTCCCAGTTGAAAATTTTAAGTATGCCGCTTGTCGCCCGCGCAACAATTATAGCGCATAAAGCGCGGAATACCTGGACAGGGATGTGGACTATTGATAGAAATGAATCCGTGTTAATATAATTGGCCGGGAAGAAATTCCCTTTCGGGACTACTAATCCCCCAAGGATACCATAAACTAAAAATGATGATCCTATTGATTTAAAATATTTTTTTACCTTCAGTTGTTCTAATGTTTCTTTTTCCAGTTTATAGTATAAAAAGAAGCCGAGGCTGATTAAAACTCCGCCTGGAAAACCAAAAAGATATCTCGTCCAGGTAGTGCCCGCTGTCCAAAAGTCGGAAGATGCGGCGCTTACAATCAGGATAAAAGCAGCTATTGCGGGTGTTAACCACCAGGTAAGCAGTTTAGAAAATTTTTTATGCCACGAATTTGTGTTCGATGCTGCCAGACAAAAGAGCTGCCTGCCGAATTCAAATAAGAAAACATAAGAAACAGCCAGTATAAACCAGCGTATTACATCTGAGACAGAGTGTCTTCCTTTAATTATAGTCCACATGTCTAAGAGCTCGTTTGTCCCGTGTGTTATGCCGAATAATGCCAGAAGCCACAAAACATTTGCGATTTCAAACGCGCTTTTTTCCCTCGGCTGGACTAAAATGACATTCCCCATTACAATAAATGCCAAGCCGTAAATAAGAAATACAACATCTAAATTATTTTGAAAGTAATAAAAGATTAAATCCATTTTATTATGAATGTTTTATTTTTAAGACTAAGAGGCTCTGAATTATTTTCGTCATTTTCATTCAAAAATTTGAATAAATTTACTTTTCCATTATTTCAGGTTGGACAACGATGCTTGAAGTGTATATAATATCAGATAAAAAGGGATATAACAAGAATGCATAAAAATAAAACTTTAATTTTGAACGGTAAAACAATAAAAAAGTTAGTCGGGATGAAAGATGCAATTGAGGCTGTTGAAAAAGCATTTTATGCTTTAGGTGAAGGAAAAACCAAAATGCCCGCAAAATTATATTTGAATTTACCCGAATATAATGGAGATTTCAGGGCGATGCCTGCTTATATTGAAGGTTTTAAAGGATGCAGTATGAAATGGGTGAATGTGCATCCGGATAACAAGAAAAAAGGGCTTCCGACGGTTATGGCAATTATTATTTTAAGCGATCCGGATAATGGTTTTCCTTTATGCATTATGGATGCGGGTTACGCGACAGCGTTAAGGACAGGCGCGGCGGGGGGTATCGCGGCAAAATACCTCGCGAGATGCGATTCACAGGATATCGCGCTTGTGGGATGCGGCGCACAGGCAAAAACCCAGCTTTTGGCGCTGGACAAATTTTTTAATATTAAAAAAGTGAAAGTATGGGGCTTTAAAACAAGCGAGGCAGAAACGTTTATTAAAAAAATGGATAAGAATTTTAAAATGGCAGTCTGCGGCACAGTTAAAGAATGTGTTTATGGCTGTGACATAGTTGTTACAACAACGCCTTCGCGAGAACCAATAGTTAAACTGGAATGGCTGAAAGAAGGAGTTCATATAAACGCAATTGGAGCGGATTCAAAAGGCAAGGAAGAACTTGACCCCGGTATTTTAAAAAAAGCGAGGATAATTGTGGACTGCTGGGAACAGGCGTCTCACAGCGGCGAGATAAATGTGCCGTTAAGCAGTGGAATAATCTCAAAGGAAAACATCTTTGCCGACATAGGAGAAATAGTTACAGGCAAAAAAAGAAGCAGGACCCGTGACAAAGAAATAACGGTTTTTGATTCTACAGGCCTCGCGATACAGGACACGGCTATAGCGAACGTAATTTATGAAAAAGCATTAAGAGAAAAGAAAGGCAGATATATTGAATTAATTTAGAGCCTCTTAATAAACTACCAGACTTTTTTACATCTTCTTCTTTCGGATAATAACCTTCTGAAAGGCCTGGTTCTTCGTTCGTTCTGGCTGTGATCCACTCGGTATCTCCTGCGGTCTTTACTTGACCTTCTTTCTCTTCCCGAACGGCGCTCTCTTTTTATCATAGGGTTTACCCTCCTTGGTTATTTAAATGTTATTTTATAACTTTTTTGGCCTCCCGTCGATGTAATTTTACATAATTGCCCGCTGTTATTTAAATTGCATCTGGTAAAGTTTATAATAAATTCCATGTTTTTTAAGCAATTCTTCGTGAGGTCCTTCTTCCTTAATCATTCCCTTATGCATCACGATAATCTTGTCGGCGTGGCGAATGGTTGAGAGGCGGTGTGCGATGATGATGGCGGTACGGTTTTTTAAGAGGTTTTCCATACCCTCCTGAATCAGTCTTTCTGTTTCAAGATCGACGTTGGAGGTAGCCTCGTCCATCAGCAAAATTTCAGGATCAAACGCGAGCGCCCTCGCGAAAGAAAGAAGCTGTTTTTGCCCGGTTGATAGAATCGCTCCCCGTTCAAATACATTTTGATCATATTGCTTTTCATATTTTTCAATAAATGTGTTTGCCCGGGATAAACAAGCTGAATTTTTTATCCTTTCAAAACTAATGTTTTTATCCCCGAGGGATATATTATCCCTGAAACTCCCGGGAAAAAGAAATAACTCCTGCTGGATAAGGCCGAAAAGCCTGCGCAAATCTTTTTTGTCAATATGGTTTATGTTTATACCGTCAATTAAAATTTCGCCTTTTTGTATTTCATAAAACCTGCCGAGTATATTCATGATTGAAGTCTTTCCCGCCCCTGTGTGCCCCACAATCGCGACCTTCTCGCCCTTTTTTATCGTAAAGTTTAAATCCCGCAAAACATAGCCCGGTTCAGCCGGGTCAGCTTTATAAGAAAAATACACGTTTTTGAACGTTATATTATCTTTAAAATTGCCGGTTTTGGCAGGATTTTCAGGATTAATAATGGTATCTTTTGTGTCAAGGAGCCTGAATACCCGTTCACCTGATACAACAGCGGAAAGAAAAATATTGTATTTTTCGCTTAAATCTTCAATAGGCCTGAAAAATTTTTCCATATATTGCAGGAAAGCTATTAAAATCCCAATCGGAACGGTTTTCTGGATTACCCCAAAACCTCCATACCAGATAATTAACGCGATGCCGGCGGCCCCGATAAGTTCCACGACCGGGTAAAACACGGAATAGTAAAAAATCGTGTCAAGATATGCGTCAAGATGTTCTCTGTTTAACTTGTCGAATTGTCCGAAATTTTTTTCTTCGCGGCTGAATATTTTTACCGTTTTAATGCCTGAGATATTTTCCTGCAGGTATGCGTTTATCGCCGCGATCTTGCTCCTTATAGTCCTGAAACTTACAGTTACTTTCTTCCGGAAAATGAGCGAAGCGATTATTAAAAAAGGCAGGACGGAAAAAACCACAAGCGCGAGTTTTGTGCTTAAGACAATCATCGCGATAATAATCCCGATAAGCATGGTTATATCGCTTATTGTCATGATAATGCCCGACGTAAAAAGTTCATTTAATGTCTCCATGTCGTTAGTCAGGCTTGTCATGATTTTCCCTACAGGGCTCTTGTCGAAAAAAGAATTGGGAAGTTCTATAACATGGTTAAAAATCTCCATCCTTATATTGTGGATGGTCCTTTGCCCGATGAGTTCACTTGTATACATCAGAGTGTAACGGGCGATGAAAGAAAGTGTTATGACCAAAAGGTATAAAACCGCGATCTTATTGAGGCCCGCAAGGCTTCCCTGGAGAATGTAAGAATCCACCGCCACCTTGACAAGGTATGGGTTTATCAATATCAATAATGAATTCGCGGTCAAAAGCAGTAACGCGAAAACAATGTATTTTTTTTGCGGTAAAAGGTATTTCAAAAGCCTCGTCATTACCGCGTGGTCATACGCCTTCGATTTGGTATCGTAAATAAAGGGGTTATTGTGCATTGGTTTCCAACTCTTCTTTTAGGCTTTCTAAATGATAAAGCACAGCGTAAAGCCCGTTTTTCCTTAAAAGTTTTTCATGTGTTCCGGATTCCGCGATTCTGCCTTCATCCAGAACAATAATTCTGTCAGCCATTCGTATTGTCGATGTCCTGTGGCCTATAATTATTATAGTTTTGTCTTTGACTTTTGCCTCGAGATTTTTCATGATTGTTCTTTCTGTTTCGACGTCCATGCTGGAAAAACAATCGTCAAAAATTATAATGGATGGGTTTGTAATTAACGTGCGGCTGATAGACATCCTTTGTTTCTGGCCGCCGGAAAGGTTTATTCCGCGTTCACCCAGCATCGTTTCAAATTTTTCAGGCAAACCGTTAATTTCGTTTAACATCCCGGCGTTTGCTGCGGATTCTTCAATAATATTATCAGGCGGGACATTTTTAAGACCGTAGATTAAATTGTTGTTGATGGAATCGGAAAACAGAAATGTTTCCTGTGGGACAAAACCAATATGTTCACGAATAGTTAACATGGGTATTTTGTTAATATCTTCCCCATTTATAAAAAGCATGTTATTTTCTGTTTCATAAAAATGCGCCACGAGGTTGACAAGGGTTGTTTTGCCCGAACCGATTTTTCCCATTATCGCTATGATTTCACCGGGATTTATCACAAAATTTATGTCTTTGAGGATTTTTTCACTTTTTCCCGGGTAACTGAAATTTAAATTCACGAATTCGATTTTTTTAAGCGGCTGCCGCGGCTTTGAATCAGGGGGAATTATTTCCAGGGAAGGGGCCTGGTCCATCACAAGATCAATTCTTTTCATTGAGGCTATCCCTGCCTGGAAAAGATTTATTACCCAGCCGATCGCCATCATGGGCCAGACAAGAAGCGTTAGGAAGCCGTTAAACGCGACAAAGTCCCCCAGGGTAATTTTTTTTAAAATTACCATTTTGCCGCCAAACAGCAATACAATTAATGTGCTTAAACCCGACATTAAAAACATCAGGGGAAAAAACATCCCCCACATTTTTGTGACCTTAAGGCTGGCACGCAGATATTCATCGCTTTTTTCCCTGAAATTACCGGACACTGTTTCTTCCCTGACGAAGGATTTAATGATCCTTATTCCTGAAAGATATTCCTGCGCCGAGCGGCTTACCTCCGAAATTTTTTCCTGGACTGTTTCGTGAAGTTTACTCAGCTTCCCTCCCATTTTTGCGATAATTATTGTAAGGAGTACCAGGGGTATAAGCGACAAAACCGAAAGTTTAACATCAATTAGAACCATCATTGTGAACGCGAATATAAAAGTGGTAATTGTGTCCGCGGAATACATGATTCCGGGCCCAAGAAGCATCCGGATGGCATTAAGGTCGCTTGTCCCGCGCGACATCAGGTCGCCCGTGTTGTTTTGGTCATAAAAAGAAAGCGGGAGTTTTTGAAGGTGATAGAAATAGTCGTTTCGAAGGTCATATTCGATGCGCCTTGACGCGCCGATTGTAATCCGCCTCATAAAATACCTGAATATACCCTCTGCAACCGAGGCAAGGATAATAAGGCCCGAAAATTTCAGTATTTTTTCATATGAGATATTTTTTGATAAGTCGTCAACGGCATATTTGAGTATCCAGGGGATAAATATTCCTGCGATTGAGGTGAACACAGCGAACACGGCGCCGAGAATATAAGATTTTTTATAACGGGCGATATACAGGATAAGTTTTTTCATTAAAAATATTATAACAGCAAGTTTGGGTTTGTGATAAGATTTATTTAATAAGCCCCTTGGCTCCTGAAGATCCCCCCTTGTGCGCCTCCCAAAACCCCCTAAAGGGGGAGAAAGTCCCCTTTAGGGGATTTAGGGGCTTTTTTATAACCTCCCCTTCAGGAGAACGAGGGGCTGGATTCAGGGGATTGCGGGATTAGTTAAAATATCATATTTCAATCATTGCCAATATGTTATAATATTTCCAGGAAAAAAGGAGATAAAGACAATGCCGATATATGAATTTTGCTGCCAGGATTGCAATAAAGAATTTGAAGAATTATTTCGTTCTTTTTCGCAAAAGAAGGACGTTGTTTGCGCCAAATGCGGAAGTTCCAATGTCAGGAAAAAAGTCTCGCTGTTTGGGGTGGCGGGAAAAGAAGGCGATTCAGGGGAGTTCGCTCCTTCTTCAGGAGGCGGGTGCGGAAGCTGCGTGACGCATAACTGCGGGAGTTGCCACTAGAGACTTATGAAAATTATTAAAGATAAAATTACACTTCAAGAATTGAAAACAATGGCGGTAAACAGTTTTGGAAATCTTGTAAAGGCCGTTATCGATATTGAAAAAGAAATTATGGCGGTTGACGCGGAACTTCATTCTGATGAAGAGGCCCTGCTTTTGGAAAACGGGTCAAAACAAAATTCCATCTGGGGTATTAATTTATATCCTGAACTCGTCGGGGATGATTTTATTGAATTTGATTCAATGATTAACCTTAGGCCTTCCCAGGGGAACCGCAGCAGGGGAGTGGATGATCCTGAGGCAGTGCGGAAGATTAAAGTTATAGTGAATAAATTGGTGGATAAATGAATTATCAGCATAAAGAATTAGCCGATGGAAGATGGTCCAAATTTTCGTTTCCTGTTCAGATGGCCAATATTGGAAGTGAAATTATCAGGGCCATTAACTGGAAGAATAAAAAAAATCCGGAATACAGCCGCAAGGCCTTTGAACGGGGTTTAGAACTTCTTTCCTTAACCATTTCCGACCAGAAAAATATAAAACGGCTCAAAGAATTAACGCGTCTTTATGAAGTATTGGCGGATTATTTCGCTTTTGATAACGAGTATAAATCAACCGATAAATCTTTGCAGAATTACTTCCTTGCTTTTAATTATATGGCAAGATTGAATTGTTGAAAAAATTGTTTAATTGCCTTAAAGAACATAATGACTGCGCGGCCTGCCATCATTAAGAAGGAGAATTAATGGCTACGGTTATTCTTTTATTTTTATGACGATCGCCTGGTACGGGCACCTTAAATATAAGGATTCGCCTTTATGGAAGGTGATCCTTATAAGCTGGCTTATAGCGTCCGTTGAATATTGTTTCCAGGTGCCGGCTAACAGGATCGGGCATTATAAATATTCCGCGGCGCAGTTAAAAACAATCCAGGAGGTTATAACATTGGCTGTCTTCTGCGTTTTTTCCGTGGTTTATCTCAGGGAAGAACTGAAATGGAATTACCTGGTTGGATTTGGTTTGATGATAGGAGCGGTGTTTTTTGTGTTTAAAAAATGGTAGAAAAAAATGCTTGACAAGGAATATTTTCGGGTGTAATATATAACCAATTTAGTAATAATTAATATCGAGGAGTTTTTAAATGGTTATATCACAAGCATCTGAATCTGCTGTCAGGGCGCTGTTATACATGGCCGCTCTGCCGGCCGGCCAGGTGGCGAAAAAACAGGACATATGCCGCACGCAGGAAATCACGCCGGCGTTTTTTATAAAAATCATGCAGCCTCTTCTTGCCGCGGGGCTGGTGGAATCTTATCGAGGGGTGGCGGGAGGTTTTTCCCTGAGGAAGCCTCCCTCGAAAATTAGTTTATGGGACATTGTGTCGGCCATGGAAGGGCCTATACACCTTAATAAATGCATGATACATAAAGGATATTGTTCAAGGGATGCGGTTTGCCCGGTGCATACGGTATGGCGTGAAGCGAAAGAGTCAGTCCAGCGTATATTATCCGATGCGACTTTGGACAAATTAACCTGCCAGCCCGGTAATGGACATAAGAAGAAAGCCTGAAATTTTTTTACTTATATATATAACCAATATGGTCATATATCGGAGGTGTTTTATTATGTGAGAAAAACGGATCTTCTCAAATTTAAGAAAATATTTAAAAAGGAGGTTAAATTATGGCGGAAAATTTACTTGGAAGCACCAAAGATACCGTAATTCAGGACCAGGTGGAAATGAATTTCAAGGGAGAAACAAATGAAACAGGCCTGTATCTTGCTATGGCGCGGCAGGCGGAAGGGTATGGATATCCGGAAGTGGCGGCGGCCCTTTCAAAAATCGCGTGGGAGGAGGCGTTACACGCGGCACGATTCGCTGAGTTGAACGGAAAAATATCACCAAGTTTAAAAGAAAATCTGGAACGCATGCTTTCGGGAGAAATTGGCGCGTGCTCGGGCAAATATGACGCGGCGAAGAAATGCAAAGAAATAGCGATTGACTGCGCCCATGATTTTTTTCACGAATCGTCCAGGGATGAAAACCGCCATGCCGGGATTTTGCGGGGTTTATTGCAAAGATATTTTATAAAACAGGAGAATAAAAAATGAAAAAAATATTATATGTGTTAATTGCGGGAGTGATGTTGTTTGGAGGCACATCGGCCAGGGCGGAAGAAAAAAACGAAAAATATCCTTTTTTCCCTTCGCTTATAAACACTAACACCGGAAAACCGGTAAAGTCCGGTGATTTTGAACAGCCGGAGGTCTGCAGGGCGTGTCACACCGATATTTACGACCAATGGAAAGGGTCCATGCATTCAAACGCGTTCGTTGATCCCGTGTTCCAGGCTTTATGGAAAATAGGAAATAAAGAAACAAACGGATTAACTGAAAAATTGTGCGCCGGCTGCCATACGGCCATAGGCACGGTCAGCGATGAACTCGGGAAAAAAGACGGGCAGGGAAATTATAATCTCAGCGAAATCGCTCAAAAAGGAGTTCAGTGTGATGTCTGCCATAGTATTAAATCCAGCACTTACATGGAAGCCGAAGGGCATGAGCCGCATAATGCCACATTTATTATCGAATCCGGGACGAAGCGAGGGCCTTTTAAGGACGCGGAATCTCCTCACCATGCTGCTGAATATTCAGAACTGCATACCTCAGCCGAGTTTTGCGCCAATTGCCATCATGTGTTTCATCCTGTCAATAATTTTCCGATCGAGCGGACGTATGATGAATGGAAAAATTCGGTCTACAGCCAGAACGGGATAATTTGCCAGGATTGCCATATGGCGGATGTTGAGGACGCGGTTGAGATAGCCCGCACATTGAAAAAAGTACAACGTTCCGGTAAGGCTTCGAATAGCGGCCCGGATAGAGAACATATTTACAAACATAATTTTGACGGGGCTAATTTTACGATCCCGGGATTGTTAGGTTATACCAAACATTCTGAAGCGGCCACGAAACGGCTGCAAAGCGCCGCTAAGCTCGAAATAATTTCTCCTGATGAATTTAAAGCTGGGAAGATAGGAGGTTTTAAAATTAAAGTAACAAATTCCGCGGCAGGGCATAATTTGCCGACAAGCCTAACGGAGGTGCGCCAGATGTGGCTGGAGGTTGAAGTGGCAGATGGATCCGGCAGGAAAATATTACACTCCGGATGGCTGGACAAGGACTATAATGTTGACCCTGAGGCCGCGATGTTTCACGCGAAATCAGTGGATAAAGACGGAAATCATACAGTGAAACCCTGGGAGATCGCGCGGTTTGAGTATAATACGACTATTCCTCCAAAAGGTTCAGCGATACAGAATTATAATTTTGAAATCCCGCCAGGAACAAAAGGGAATTTGCAGGTTAAAGCGACTTTGCGATACCGGTCATATCCTCAGGCAGTGGCTAACCTTCTGTTAGGGAAGGACGCGCCTGTTTTGCCGATCGTGGATATGACAACTGCTTCAAAATCTGTTAAAATAACTAAAGGTTAAAACGCAATATTAGAGGGAACCTTTTAAAAAGGTTCCCTCTGGTTTCTCTTTATTTTAGATTGTCTAAATGTAGGGGTTCGATTTATCGAACCCAAAATAAATTGACAAATAGGGCTTGATAAATCGAGCCCCTACAATAATAACATGAAAAATGGACGCTCCATTAAAAGGGTAAATTATAGGAGGATCGATCATGATTTTAAGACATTTGCTTAAAAGCGGGACGGTGATAGCTTTACTTATGCTTTATTCCTCGTCGCCGGCCGCCGCTCAATCAAATGACGCTGAGAATTTTATAGATCAGGTTATCGAAGCCTATGGCGGGCGGCAGAATGTATTTTCAATTAAGTCGTATCGCCTGGAAGCTGTTTTGCAAACCCATGTCCGTGGAGATAACGGTAAAGTCATCAGGGTTTCCGAAGGCCCGTTCCGTCTGAAAGTTCTTATTAGCTATCCATCCGATATGGAGATCCGCCTGCTTGAAGGAGAAAAGGCGTTGAGAGGTTTTGGCCCCGATAAATTATCTTCGGTGACGGGCCCATTGCGCGATTCGATGGTTCTTCAGGCGGCACGGGCCAATATCCCATGGATACTGGATAGCATGAGGTTAAAAATACGCCTTATGAAAACAAAAGAAGGACAGTCAGTTCTTGTAGTTCCGCTTGATAAGGGCATGTATATGAATGCTTTTATTGACGCGAAAACACATTTAGTTACCCGGGCCGAGACTGTGTCGGAAGGACCAATGAAACTTGAGTTCGCGGCGGACTATTCGGATTTCAGGAAAGTGGATAACGTTTTGTTCCCGTTTCGCGAGGAAAATTACGCCTCAGGCGCGCATACGGCGACTACAAAGGTGGATAGTATTAAACTCAATCCATCGGGGGAAGATTTGGCGCTGCCAATCCCGAAATGAACTTGTGTAAACATAAAAAATCTTAACCGCGAAAGAAGAAATTTTCAAATTACTTGCGCTGACAGTTTATTCTTTAGGGATTGAGCGCCCGCCCATTATCAAAAAAATTAAAAATATTATTGAGTTTTGGTGGTAAAATTATACATTATTTTAAATGAAGAAAAATTAGGATTCATGATAAGATTAAAATAATTATGAAATCACCAATTTTAAATTCTCCATATTTTGAGCCAAGTCGCCATTTCAACGCGGATGAGCGGGGCTTAACCGAAGAAATCCTGAATTTTCGCCGCCCAAGCAGTTTCTATATCCCTGTCCCAAGAGCTAAGACCAAAGAAAAACAGCTTGATCTGAATATTGCTGAAGGAGCTTATGGAAGCGAGCTTGAGAAAGAAAATGAATTTATAAATAAAATCCGGGATAAAATAAAAGCTTGGCGCGATGCCGGTTATCAGGGGATAACAAAAACCTCCCGCGGCCTGCTTTTTTACTGGAGTGATGAAAATCGAGAAAATAAGTTATTTTTCTGTCAGATAGAGGCGCTTGAAACGTTAATGTATATTAATGAAGTCGCGGAAAAATCCGGGGAAAATTGGATAATTAATGAGCTGAAAAAAGCAAGTTCTGACGCAAATCCCGGTTTATACCGCTTAGCCTTCAAAATGGCTACAGGTTCAGGAAAAACCGTAGTAATGGCAATGATTATTGCTTATCATACGCTTAATAAAATCCGTTACCCGCAGGATACGCGTTTTACAGACACTTTTGTCATTATTACTCCCGGTATTACTATTAGAGACCGCCTTAATGTATTAAGGCCGAATGATCCTCAGAACTATTATCGACAGCGCGCTATAGTTTCAATTCAGGATTTAGAACTTCTTCAGCAGGCGGTAGTTTTTATCACAAATTTTCACCAGCTGGAATTACGCCAAAATCCTCGTTTTCAACTCGGCGCTGTAATGAAAGCTTCGGGCCTCGTTAAAGATGAAGCCATGAAAGAAACTCCAAACGCCATGGTAAACAGGTCCTTTAAAAGTATTCTCAACAAACAGCGGGTTCTGGTTATTAACGATGAAGCCCATCATTGCTATCGGGAAAAACCAAACGAAGAAAAATTGGCAGGTGAAGATAGAAAAGAAGCTGAGGAAAACAATAAATCAGCTCGTGTCTGGATAAGCGGCATTGAAGCGCTTTACAAAAAAATTACCGTTAATGGAATTATTGACCTTTCCGCGACTCCTTATTTTTTGCGAGGTTCCGGTTATCAGGAAGGCACCTTATTCCCATGGACGGTTTATGATTTTTCTCTTTTAGATGCTCTGGAATGCGGCGTTGTGAAGATCCCGCGTTTGCCGATTGAGTCAGACACCATTGCTAAAGGCGATGAACCGGAATTTCGTAATTTATGGCTGCATGTTCGTGAGGCTCTCCCCAAAAAAGGCTTAAGAACAGGCGGGAAGGAATATAACCTTTCAGTATTGTTTTTGCCTAAAACCCTGCAGGAAGCTTTGGAATCCCTTTATGGAAGTTACGAAAAATACTATCGTGAATACGAGAAACACAAGAAAAATAATTCAGGAGTAATGCCTCCGGTAATGATTGTGGTATGCAACAATACAACGGTTTCAGAATTGGTTTATCGCTGGATAGCCGGCTATGAGAAAGAGACCGCGAGCGGTAAAATTCAAATAGAAAAAGGTAACCTGCCTATATTTTGCAACGAAGACGGAGTGCGTTTTCTCGACCGTCCAAATACCTTGCTTATTGACAGCGCCCAGCTTGAAAGCGGTGAAAAAATCAATGCGGAATTTAAAAATATTTTTGATAAAGAAATTGAAGATTTCCATAAAGAATACCGCCGGCGTTTTCCGGGCCGGACCGAGCCGACAGATGAAGAATTATTGCGTGAAGTAATGAATACCGTTGGCAAACCCGGCAAGCTGGGCGAGAATATTAAATGTGTTGTTTCAGTTTCAATGCTTACTGAAGGCTGGGATGTCAATACCGTAACGCATATTTTAGGCGTGCGCGCGTTTTCCACCCAGCTTTTATGTGAACAGGTAATCGGCAGGGCTCTGCGCCGTATCGATTATAACGTTGATGCGGCAACCGGCCTTATGACACCCGAATATGCTGAGGTTTATGGGGTTCCGTTTAATTTCTTAAAAGCAGAAGGTGATACTCCTCCTCAGCCTCCAAAAGTTTTTCACCGGGTCCATGCGTTACCGGAACGCGAAAAATATGAAATTGCTTATCCCCGCGTTGAGGGCTATCGTTATGAATTAAATGAAGCCAAACTGGCGGCGCATTTTACGGATGAAGCAAAAACCATTATTGAGAACGAACCTACCGAAGTGATAAGCAGCGGGGTGATAGGCGCGGAGACTAAAGAAACAATGGAGAAGATAAAAGAACGCCGGGAAGGCGAAGTTATTATGCGCCTGTCTCAAGCTTTGCTAAAACGTTATTACACTGACGCTGACGGCACGGAGAAGTATTGGCTTTTCCCAAATCTAAAACGAATTGTTGAAAAATATATTAAGGATTATATAGTTTTGAAAGACCGAATGGTAATAGGGTATCTTTTAGTAGGAGAATATTATTCAGGCGCTTTAACAAAAATTCAGCAGGCAATAATAAGTGAAAATATTCAAAGCCAAAAAGATAAAAAGGTATTACCGATTCTGGTTCCTTACGATACCTTAGGTTCTACTCGTTATGTTGATTTTTTGACGACTAAGGAAGTTCGGGAGACCGAAAAAAGCCATGTGAATTATGTTGTCGCGGATACTGAAGAATGGGAACAGGGGGTCGCAAAAAGGCTGGAGCAGATGCCTGAAGTGCTTGCCTACGTGAAAAATCAAAATTTAGGGTTTACTATCCCTTATGAACATCAGGGTATTGGACGGCAATATACCCCTGATTTTATTGTGAAAATCGAAAAGCCCGATAAATCTATCTTAAATCTTATAATTGAAGTTACCGGCCAAAAAGACGATAAAAAAACAATGAAAATAAAAACAGCCCGCGAAATGTGGATTCCGGCTGTAAATAATATGGATAAATTCGAAAAATGGGCGCTTATTGAAGTGCAGGATATTCACGAAACACAGAATTATATACGCGCTTTTATCGCTGAGCAGAGCTAAAAGGGTAAAATCGATATGGCATTACCAATTAATATTTATGAATTGCTTCATGGCCGTGTTGTAGAGTCCGAACGCCTTGAATTTAAGGAAGGCTGGAATCCTGAAGCGATTTTACATACGATGTGCGCCTTTGCCAATGATATAAATAATTGGGGCGGCGGCTACATTGTGATTGGTGTCGCGGAGAAAAAGGACGTTCCGGTATTTCCGCCAAAAGGGCTGTCTCAGTCTGAGATTGCGAAGATTCAAAAAGAACTTTTAGTGCTATCCTACAAAATAAGGCCTGAATATTTCCCTGTAGTTGAGGTAACGAAATTTGAAAATAAAGATATCGTCATTATCTGGGTTCCAGGCGGATATGGCCGCCCGTATAAGGCCGCGGTGAGTTTGTCTAAAGGAGCGGAGTATGCGTATTATATCCGTCGCAATTCAGTAACTAAACCGGTAACTGCGGGAGAAGAGCGTAGTTTAATAAAACTTGCCAATAATATTCCTTTTGATGACCGTATTAACCATAACGCTAATTTGAATGATCTTAATATTACCTTGATTCGGTCCTATCTGGCGGAAATTCGCAGCGCCCTTTCTGACGAGGTATCAAAGGTGCCGTTTTCAGATTTGTGTTTACGTATGAATATCGCTCAGGGTTCTGCGGAATATTTAAAACCGAAAAATATTGGGCTTATGCTTTTCAACGATAATCCGGAGAAATTTTTTCCTCGCGCGCGGATTGATATTGTCGAGTTTGAAGATGAGGCAGGAGATGTGTTCGCGGAAAAGATTTTCACCGGCCCTGTCCAGCAGCAAGTTCGTTCCGCGCTTGGTTATTTGAAGAATACGGTAATCAAAGAGTTTGTCCGTAAAGTACCAGGCCAAGCGGAAGCAGACAGATTTTATAATTATCCGTATGAGGCGCTTGAAGAAGCTTTGGTCAACGCGGTGTATCACAGAAGTTATGAAGAACGGGAACCGGTTGAAGTGCGGATATATCCTGGCCGTATTCTTATTCTCAGTTATCCAGGGCCGTTACCACCGCTTGGAAAAGACAATATAAATAAGCCGATCGTTACTTCTCATCGTTATAGAAACAGCCGCCTGGGTGATTTTTTAAAAGAACTTCATTTAACAGAAGGCCGCTGTACCGGGTTCCCAAAAATTCGCAAGGCCTTAAAAAGGAATGGATCCCCTGCGCCTATTTTTGAAACGGATGACGACAGGGAATATTTTATGGCGACGCTTAAGATTCATCCGAAGGCGAAAGAAAAGGTCGTAGAAAAGGTCGTAGAAAAGGTCGTAGAAAAATTATCTTCAAATCAGAAAAAAATTATTGAAGCGCTTGCTAAAGATCCAGCAATTTCCGCGCAAGCTTTGGGTGAGCTAATTGGGATATCCTCTCGCAAAACACAGGAGAATCTTGCCAAATTAAAAGATATGGGCCTTCTGAAAA
This sequence comes from bacterium, assembly GCA_040754625.1. Taxonomy (NCBI): domain Bacteria; species bacterium. The sequence goes on from JBFMCF010000026.1 coordinate 18,458, forward strand.
GAGTTGGCCCGGATAAAGGCGGGCATTGGCTTGTTACCCGAAAGGAGATTAATTAAAATATGGCTAAAAAAAAGATGCAGGGGCCGACAGATGCCGCGCCTGTTTCATCATACAAACATGAGATAAACGCGCGCGCATTCCTACGCAGGAAGAATCGGTAAAGCTCTCGGCCCGTGAAAAACAGCCTGTAAAGAAAAAATATGAATATGATCCGTCGCTGGACCCGCAATTGGTTTGGGCCGGTAAAAAAGAAGCGGGCGCGGACTTTGAGATTTCATCTATGTGCAGGAAAAAATCGCGCCTGAGGCGATAATCGCGCGGCTTAAATCCGGCGTGAACGAGGCCTCGCAGATGCTTCTTTTCGGGGAAACAGCGCAGGAGCAGTTCAGCAAAGCGGTGGAATTTTATAAACACGAGGACAACTGGCAGAACCGAATGATACTTGGCGACAGCCTGCTTGTGATGAATAGCTTGCTTGAAAAAGAAGGTATGCGAGGCAAGGTGCAGACTATTTACTTTGACCCGCCTTACGGTATCAAATTCGGTTCTAACTGGCAGGTTTCCACGCGTAAACGCGATGTCAAGGATAAGCTGGAAGATTTTATTCGCCAGCCGGAGCAGGTCAAGGCTTTTCGTGATACATGGGAGCTCGGGATTCATTCTTATCTTTCGTATTTGCGGGATCGGTTGATTACTGCGCGGGAACTTTTAACGGAAAGTGGGAGTTGCTTTGTGCAGATTAATGAAGAGAATGTACACCTTGTAAGAAATATTTTGGACGAAATATTTGGGCCAGTTAATTTTGTTTCAATAATACCGTTTAGAAAAAAAACAATGCCTTTGGGAGCGAAGTATTTAGATACAATGAATGATTTTATTATTTGGTATGGTAAGGATAAGGAAAGATTAAAATACAGACAACTTTATCAAGATTATAATCCAGACAATAAATCCAGATGGAATAAGGATGAAAATGGAGAGTGGTACAGATTAGTTTCTTTGAGAGCGCCAGGATATACCCCAGAGAATGCTTATGAAGTTAAATTTAATAAGAAAAATTATTCGTTTTCAAGCGGTTTTAGTTGGATAGTCTCAAAAGATAAATTAGAAAAGCTAATTAATATGGGCAGAATTAAAGCTGAGGGACAAAGTTTATCTTATGCGATGAAAATTTCAGATTTCCCTTTCCAAAAAATTACTAATTTTTGGGATGACACAAATGGTCCAACTCAAAGAAGTTATATTGTTGAAACCTCTAATTTTGTAGTTGAAAGATGTCTTTTAATGACCACCGATCCCGGCGATCTCGTCCTCGACCCAACCTGCGGCTCCGGTACAACCGCGTATGTTGTCGAGCAATGGGGTAGGCGCTGGATTACGATTGACACCTCACGCGTGGCTCTTGCTTTGGCGCGCACGCGTCTGATGACTGCCAAGTTTCCGTATTACAAACTAAAAGATCAAGATAATGTTAGCCATGGCTTTGAATATAAAACCGTACCGCATGTAACCTTGAAATCACTGGCAAACGATGAACCTGCTGAACAAGAAGTGCTATACGATCAGCCTTTTGAGGATAAGAAAATCGTACGTGTAACAGGCCCGTTTACCGTTGAATCTCTTTCTCCTCATCGCGTTTCAGACGCGCAGGAAATGCTCTCTTCTGAGCGTTTTGTGGAAATAGTAATAGCAAATTTACTTAAAGCCGGGGTGCAAACCGGTGAAAAAGGGGCGAGGGTAGAATTTGTAAATCTCGATATTCTTCCCAGCGGGCCGGAGGTGCAGGCTATTGGAGAATATAAAACATTGGACGGTTTTAAAAAAGCCGCTGTCGCCATCGGCCCCGAATTTGGTAGTATAGACGATGATTTTGTGCGTGATGCGGCAAAGGTCGCGAAAAGGTTTGCCGGCCTTTTAATAGTAGCGGCGACCTCTTTTGACGCGTCGGCCTTTTCCGTGCCGGCAGAAATTAACGGCTTGCGTATAATGAAAGTCAAAATTAATCCCGACCTTTCCATGGGAGACCTTTTGAAAAAAACCGGTTCAGGCAATTTATTTCTTGCCTTTGGCGAACCTGAGATAAAAATTAAAAAGATGAAAGATGAGGTTATTGTAGAAATCATAGGCATTGATGTTTACGATCCTGTAAAAAGTGAAATTCGCTCCAGCGGTTCCGGCGATCCTGAACACGATATTGCCGCCTGGTTTATTGATACAAGCTATAATGGCGATGCCTTCTTTGTGACACATGCCTACTTTTTGGGAGCCGATAAGCCGTATGAAAAACTTAAAAAAGCGCTCAAGGCAGATATTAACGAAGCGGCATGGGAAGAACTTTATTCCACAACCTCACGTCCCTTTCCAAAACCAAAAACCGGAAAAATTGCCGTGAAGGTTATTAATCACTTTGGGGATGAAGTAATGAAGGTGGTGGAAATAAAATAATTAATTTAGCGAAAGAAATAAGAGTCATACGTTATGAATAAAAATGATGTAAAGGAATTACATATATTGAGAATGTACCTTCAATTATGGAGCATGGAATATTGTCGCACAACAAATCTAAGAAATTGCAGTTTCGTGATATTTCAAAAGAGGGAGTTCAAGCCAGAAGGGCTGTTAAAAAAATACCGGGTACAAATAAAAATCTTCATGATTACGCTAATTTATACTTTGACTCGCACAATCCAATGCTTAGCGCGAGGAGGAGTGTAAATGACGAGATTTGCGTTCTTAGAATTAAAAATGATATTTTAGAATTAAACGGCGTTATCATAACAGATATGAATGCGGCAAGGGATTGCTGGTTTAAAACGGTAAAAGAGGGATTACCGTTATTGGATAGGGATGAAATTTATACCATTAACTGGAAGAATACAGATCCAATTAAAGATTATAGGTATGCGGGCATAAAATGCGCAGAGGTTTTGGTCCCAAATTATGTTCCTTCAGGTTATATTTTCGGAGCATATGTAGCCAATGATATTGCTTCAAAAAAATTTTGCAAAATTTCCGATATAAAATGTATAATAAGAAATGACTTATTTTTTTAAAAGGTGATTTATGGAAATTTTAATTGGTGATATTTTTCAATCTAAAGCGCAGACTATTGTAAACACGGTTAACTGCGTAGGAATTATGGGGAAAGGAATTGCCGCTGAATTTAAAAAATTATTCCCTCAGATGTTTACAGATTATGTTGCTCGATGCGAAAGAAAAGAGCTTAAACCCGGAATCCCGTATTTGTATAAAGAATCCATGTTTGACCCCCAAATTATTAATTTTCCCACAAAATCTCACTGGAGGGCTGCTTCGCATATTGAAGATATTGAAAAAGGATTAAGGATTTTATCGGAAAAATACAAAGAATGGGGAGTCGAATCTATCGCGATTCCTCCTCTTGGATGTGGTAATGGACAATTGCTATGGGAGTCTGTTGGCCCTCTCATATATAAATACGTGTCAAAATGGGATATACCTGTTAAGCTATACGCGCCGTATGGCACTCCTGCTTTACAGTTAAAAATTGATTTTTTATCGCGGGAATCCAGGTTACGCAAGGAAGGGTCAGGAATGAAAATATTACAAAAGATAAATCCTGCATGGATTGTATTAACTGAAATTATTTATCGTATTGAACGGCAAAAATACTATATACCTGTGGGACGGACTATTTTTCAGAAAATTGCTTATGTCGCGACAGTTTTAGGTTTACCAACAGGGTTAAATTATATTCGGGCCTCTTATGGGCCCTATTGCCGCGAGCTGGATGATGTGAAGAAAAGACTGGCGAACGCGGGCCTGATTCGAGAAGAACAATCCGGCAGTATGCTCAGGGTGATTTATGGGCCAGAATATGAAAATAATCGAGAAAAGTACAAAGAAGACATAAAAAAATGGGATGAATTGATTAATAAAACCGTAGATTTATTTTTACGTTTGGATACAAATAAAGCGGAAATTGTAGCTACAGTTTTATTTGTTGAGCAGGAAATAAACAAAAAGAATGATATATCGGAGTTAGATGTTTTAAATGAAGTTATGAAGTGGAAACAAAAAAGAAGGCCGCCCATAAGCGAAAAAGAAGTTGCTGAAACAGTACGAAACCTTGGTGTTTTAAAATGGTTTAATGTAAAGCCTTCCTGTGAATTACCGATTGCTGACTATGAGTTTTAGGTAAAAACGTGATATCTAATTAGTATATAATCCGGCCGGAACAAAAAAACACTTGACAAATAGTTTCTTATATGCTAATATTCGAATATATATGAAGACATCCCGATGTTGCATCGGGATAGTCTGAATTTACCCCGCACCAAAATCCTCCATTTGGTGTAAGTTAAATATTTTGTAAAAGTGTTGAAATTTCAGGATAAAAGTTTATTTAATACTGGTAGACGATTTGGTGCGGGGTTCAATTCGCACTATCATTTCTGTTCGTCCCGATGTTTTTCGGGACTTCATAAATGATGTGCTCATCATGATAATGTCAAAATAGGTATGAAAGGAATGAAAGTTTTGAAACGGGGTAAATTTTAGATTTCTCCCTTTAGAAAAGGGAGATTAAGAGGGATTTGAGAGAATTGGCAAGTGTATTTAACACGAT
>JBFMCF010000027.1 GCA_040754625.1 bacterium
AGATAGCCCCTATATAAGTTCGTTTGATAACTGTGATGTAAAGGATGCTGAAAAAATAATAGAAAAAGCCAATGAGAAGCTAATCCCGGAAAGCTTTGAAGAAGAAATTGAGTTTAAACTCGGTTCTTAATTATCTCTGAACATCGGAAAATTGCCGTCAGCATTGATCTGGGCATTTAAAAGGACAGCAACTTTTGCCAATCCAAAATTTTTTGAACTCCAAAAACTGCGCTTGTCCACATGGAAAACGCCAAAATATATTTTCTGCGGAGAGATTGTTGGCGACGAATTATTTCTTCCTCGCGGCACCCTTGATTCCTGCCTTTATATTTGCAATAAAGTCGGTGCAAAAGTCATCATCAGAGATGAAAGACTAAATCCAAAACGACTTAAAATAAACTTCAACGGCAAATTATATAATGAACAGCAGTCAGCGGTTAATGAAATTCTTAAATATGAGAACGGTGTTCTTTCTTCCCCGCCCGGTTTAGGGAAGACTGTTATGGCCTGCGCCATAATTTCAAAACGTAAAACACCGACATTGATACTCGTTCACAGAAGCCCCTTGATGGATCAATGGCGAGGCCAGCTTTCAGAGCTTTTGAGTGTTGAAAAAAAGCAGATCGGAACATATGGCGGCAGTAAAAAGAAATTAACCGGTGAGATTGATATTGCCATGCTCCAATCCCTTTCCAACATTGAAAATCCTGATGAATTTTTCCAAAGATATGGGCAAATTATAATTGATGAATGCCATCACATTCCCGCTTTTTCATTTGAAAAGGCTTTAAAAAAGTCTCCGGCAAAATTTATTCTGGAGCTTACTGCCACGCCCTACAGGAAAGACGGGCATCAGGCAATTCTTTTTATGCAATGCGGCCCAATAAGATATGAAATGAAAAACTTTAATCAAGTTCAGTTTAAAAAACTTGTGATTGTAAGAGAAACAGAGTTTAAAATGCCGCAATCTGAACTCAGGCCAGACCCTATACATGAAGTTTGGAGCAAGCTCACAAACGATGAAGCCCGGTTGAAACTTATTGCTGAAGATGTTAAGAAAGTATTGGATGATGGAAGATTCCCACTCATCATTTCAGAAAGGAAAGATCATCTGGCTGCCTTGTCAAAAGCCATTAAGAACACTACTGGCAGCGACACTCTTGAATTTGTTTTTATCGGTGATATGGGTAAAAAGGCAAGAACCAAAGCCCTTGAAGAAATCAACAATAATATTGGTACTGGAAAAAAGCCGTATATTCTGGCAACCGGTTCCCTTATCGGTGAAGGTTTTGATTTACCTCCTCTTGACACACTGATGATAGCTATGCCCGTAGCTTTTAAGGGGAAGCTCGTACAATACGCGGGTAGGCTCCATAGAGAATATAAAGGCAAGAATGACGTAAGAATTTATGACTACTTTGATGGGTCTATGGGTCTTACTGTTTCTATGCTTAAGAAACGTATCACCGCTTATAAAAAGATGGGGTACAAAATTGAAACTCTTGCCGGTTCAAAATCCGGCAGGATGGCTTATAAAAACGATTTATTTGGCTGATTAAATCGTATGCAATTTTTTATTGACATTGCTCAAATAACGTATTACAATTTGTACATACGAGGAGATAAACAATGTTAACATTAAGAATTGATGATACATTAATTAACGCGATTGAAACTACAGCTAAAAAAGAAGGCATTACAAAATCTGACCTTATCAGAAGAAGCATAACAGCTTATATCTCAAAACATATGTCAGCGGATCCATATGAAGCAGGAAAGGCTTATTTTGGTAAATATGACAGTAAAAATCCAAATCTATCCCGCGATTCCGAAAAATTGCTGAAAAGTAAATTTAGAAATAAATAATGGAAAAGATAATTATTGATACCTGTATATTTGTCGCCTTATTTAATAAATCCGACAGGTATTTCCCAAAAGCAAATAATTTTATAAAAAACAACAAAAATAAATTATTATCTACTACTACCTCAGTTATTACTGAAGTAATGTTTCTGCTTGATTTTGATATTAACGCTCAAATAGCGTTTCTTGAATATATGTCATCAGGAGGAATTAAGATATATGATATTTTAGACAGCGATTTGCTGCATATTGCAAAATTAATGGGAAAATATTCTGATTTGCCAATGGATTATACTGATGCGACGATTGTAAACGTTTGTGAAAAAAACAAGATTAAATCGATAGCGACAATTGACAGCGATTTTCACATTTATAAATACAATAATAAAGAAAGTTTTAATATTGTATTTTAGAAAGTGAACTCTTTAAAAATATTATCTTATAATTGAGAAAATTTAATGACTGCTGATATAAAGAGAGCTATCTTTTAATGGGAATAAATAATTTATGCGAAAATTAGCTACTATACAAAAAATAGAAGAAATGCAACCGGTAGAAAATGCCAACCAGATAGAAAAATGCCGCATAAAAGACTGGTGGATTGTTATATTAAAAAACCAATTTAAGGTTAATGAAAATGTGGTATATTTTGAAATAGACAGTTTCCTGCCGATTACGCCGGAATTTGAATTTCTTTTAAAAGGAAGTTCCCCTAAAAAGATGATAATCGATACAGTGGAGAGAACCGGCATCCGTTTAAAAACTAAAAAAATAAGAGGCCAGTTATCACAGGGGCTTATAATGCCTTTATCAATTTTAGAGGGCAAAAAATATTCAAAAGACACGAGAGAAAATCCTGATTATAATTTTTTTGCGGGAAAAGACGTCTCGGAATTGTTAGGGGTTTATAAGTATGAACCACCTTTGCCCGCATCTTTAAGCGGGGAATTTAAAGGGGGTTTTCCGCCATTTGTGCCAAAAACAGATGAAGAAAGAATACAAAATTGCGGCGATCTATTGGAAAAACACAAAGGCGAATTATTTTATGTCAGCGAAAAGATTGATGGGACGTCGGTAACTTATTACAAACACAATAATGAATTCGGGGTCTGCCAGAGAAACTGGGAACTAAAGGAAACCACTGTTATTTATTGGAAATTAGCAATGGAATTTGACATCAGAAATAAGCTTGCTGAAGGGTTTTCCATACAGGGTGAAATAGCAGGCGAGGGTGTCCAGGGGAATCCACTTAAACTAAAAGGACAGCATTTATTCATATACAATGTATGGGATATTAAAAATAATAAATATTTAGACTATAAAGATTTTATCTGTTTTGTAGCGGCAATGGGGCTGAAGACAGTGCCGATAATAAACGACAATTTTGTATTAATGCACACGGTTGATTCTTTGCTTGCAATGGCTGAAGGCAATAGCGCTATAAGCAGTAACCCGCGCGAGGGCCTCATATTCAGGCCTTTGTCCGAACAGAGGGATTATATAAACGGTGCCATCAGCAGGTTGTCTTTTAAGGCCATAAGCAATAGCTATTTAATAAATTATGAATAAATTATGAAAATTTTACTGAGTTATAAAAAGTTTTAAAGTATAATGAAAGTGTTTTGGAGAAAATAAATAAGGAATTATAGGTTAATAACAATGAAGGAAAATTTATGGAATACGAAACAGTTATCGGATTGGAAGTTCACGCGCAGCTTTTGACAAACACGAAAATATTTTGTTCCTGTTCCACAAAATTCGGGCAGAAGGAAAACACGCAGGTATGTCCGATATGCCTTGGAATGCCGGGAGTATTGCCTGTTTTGAATATAAAGGTGATGGAACTGGCAATTAAAACAGCCCTGTCCCTGAACTGTAATGTTTTGCAAACCATGCATTTCGACAGGAAAAATTATTTTTATCCTGATTTGCCTAAAGGATACCAGATCTCACAGTTCGATTTTCCCCTGGCAAAAGCAGGGTTTCTTGAGCTTTACTCAGGCAAAAAGATCGGGATTACACGCGTGCATATGGAAGAAGACGCGGGGAAATTAATACATCCCGATGCATTGGAGCACGCGGAATACAGCCTGGTTGATTTAAATAGAGCGGGAACACCGCTTTTGGAAATTGTCAGCGAACCTGATATTAGAAATCCGGAAGAGGCTAAAGAATATCTTGAACTTTTGCGCAACACACTGCGTTACATAGAAGTTTGTGACGGGAACATGGAAGAGGGGAGTTTCAGGTGCGATGCGAACGTTTCTATACGGTTAAAAGGAAGCGGAGCTTTTGGGACAAAAGTGGAATTGAAAAATATGAATTCATTCAGGAATGTCGAGCAAGCCCTGGAATATGAAGTAGAGAGGCAGAAGAAGATTTTATCTGAAAATGGAAAGATATTCCAGGAAACAAGATTATGGAATGTGGATAAGTGCGTGACGGTTTCCATGCGGAGCAAGGAAGAATCCCATGATTACCGTTATTTCCCGGAACCGGACCTCGTCCCTTTTTCACCCGGGAAGGAATGGATTAAAGAAATATTGGAAAGTTTGCCCGAATTGCCGCTCGCTAGGGAGAAACGGTTTGTTTCCCAGTATAACCTTCCAGGGAAAGACGCCCAGACTTTAATAAATGAAAAAGAACTTGCTGATTATTTTGAAGAATGCGTAAAAATTTGCGTCCCCTACCCGACGGCGGACGGCCAGCCTAAAATTGTAAGTAATTGGATTTTGAATGAGTTACTGGCTAAATTAAAAGAAAAAAACATTTCAATAAAAAAATGCCCTGTTACACCGTCAAATTTCAGAGAAATGATAGGACTTTTGGATAAAGGCGCGATAAGCGGGAAAATCGCGAAAACGGTGTTTGATGAAATGTTTAATACCGGTGAACCGGCGGAGTCAATTGTAAAGAAAAAAGGATTGACACAAATTGTTAACACGGATGAGATAAGCTTGCTTATTGATTCTGTCTTGAAACAGCAGGCAGAAGTAGTTACATCTTACAAAAACGGCAAAGAAAAAGCTTTTGGATTTTTAGTCGGCGAGGTGATGAAAATTTCCAAAGGTAAGGCAAATCCCAAATTAGTCAATGAATTATTAAAAGAAAAACTAAAAGTTACTTAGAGCAGGCTCTTAAAAATTCTTTTAAAACAGGCATATTTCTTTGTTATCTTCCTCATTTTATCCACAGATTAAGCACATCTGCTATTTTAAGGAAAAAATCATACTGTTTTAGATATAAACTTAAAATTTTATATCTTTGAACAAAAAAAAATCACTAACTATCGTTGTTTAAACGATTTTTCTGTAAAACTAAAATTTTCAAGAAAAAGCTAACAATATCAATAAGTTACACATATCTATTTATAAAATAACAAAAAATTTTTTTAAGATTAATAGTCTTTTAATAAAAAAATCAATTAGATTAAGAAATATCGTATGGATGTAGTGTAAATAAGGGTTTTTTTAATAATAAAGGAGGTTTGTAACAGGTTATCCACACCCAAGTCCATATATTTTTATATGGACCGGGGTGAGACAATGGTATTTTAGTGCTGAAGTGTTTCAACAAAGTCCTGATATTCTTCAGCACTCATTAAAGAGGCGAGTTCTTTTGGGTCGTTCATCTCAACTTTTATCATCCACCCGTCATCGTAAGGGGAATCATTTACAATTTCAGGGCTGTCAAGAAGCTCTTCATTTGTTTCTATAATTACGCCGCTTACCGGAGAATATAAGTCTGAGACAGTTTTTACTGATTCTACAACTCCAAATTCGGTTAAATGCTCTACCTCCGATTCAATCTCAGGCAATTCTACAAAAACTATCTCGCCTAGTTCGCTCTGGGCGTAATCTGTGATACCAATAGTTGCCAAATTTCCTTCAACCTTTACCCATGTATGTTCTTTTGTATACTTGAGTTCGTCTGGATGATTCATAATGTTTTTCCCCTCCTGATAAAATTTTTATTTCTTTTATTTTGTCCATCTACATAAACGGTAACAGGTTTGAAGTTTTTTAATTCTTCTTTATTATAATAACCGTAAGAGATGATAATAACAATATCTTCCGGTAAAACTAACCTTGCCGCGGCGCCATTAATGCAGATTACGCCGCTACCCCTTTTCCCCGGCATAACATAAGTTTCCAGGCGGTTACCATTATTGAGGTCGACAATCTGGACTATTTCGTAAGGAAGAATCCGGGCTTTCTCCATTAGCGCAGAATCTATCGTGATGCTTCCTTCGTAATGCAAGTTGGCATCCGTCACGGTTGCCCTATGTATTTTTGATTTACAGACTTTATATAACATATAAAATATTTTTTGAAAATAAAGTGTAACGAGTTTTTTTATCTATGTCAAGAAAAAAATTTAGAATGTAAAATTCTTGACATAATAAGGCTAATATTGTATATTTTTAATAAACGTGAAACGTAAAATGTAAAACGTCAGAAGCAAGAAATTTTATTTGCTATTAACGGGTTACGAATAAAAGGGAGAAAATTGTGAAATTAGGAATTATCGGGCTCCCGCAGGTTGGGAAAGAAACTTTATTTAATTTGCTTACACAGGGAAAGGTTGAGAAGACAAAAGGACATTTTGAAGAAGTAACGCTTGGAATTGCCGAGGTCCGCGAAGAGAGACTGGCTGAATTGGCCAGGATTTATCAGAGCAGGAAAATTACACCGGTAACGATTGAATATTTTCTTTTCCCGGATATCCAGGATGATGCGGAAAAAACGCGTCAGCTCTTGTCCGGTTTGGCGGATATGAACGCGATTGTGCATTTAGTGAGGGCGTTTAAAGATGAGTCGGTTTTTCACGCGGCTGGGTCGGTTGACGCGTGCCGGGATATAGAAAAAGTTAATGATGAGTTGGTTTTTTCGGATTTATTCAAAATCGAAAGGCGTTTTGAGAGATTGGAAAAGGAGTTAAAAAAACAGAAAGACGCGGTAAAAGAAAAAGAGTATGAAATACTGAAGAAATGCAAAGCTTTTCTTGAGGGAGGAACTTTCCTGCGTGAAGTGGAATTTGGTGCGGAGGAAGAAAAGTTAATCAAGGGCTTCCAGTTTTTGACACAAAAGGGTTTATTGGTTATTATTAATGTTGATGAGGATAAGCTTAACGATTTTTCCCTGCTTTCGGAAATCAAAAAAAAATACGAGCGTAGAAACACGGTTTGCCTGCAGGTTAGCGTTAAAGTAGAACAGGAAATTAATCAGCTCCCGCAAAATGAACGCGCTGAATATATGGAGGCCCTTGGAATTAAAAAATCGGCAATGGAGGAAATCACCCAGTCTTCATTCAGGCTGCTGGATCTGATAGAGTTTTTTACAGCCGGCGAGCAGGAATCGCGCGCATGGTCAATCAGGCGCGGATTTAATGCCCAGCAGGCCTCGGGAGAAATCCATTCTGATATTGAAAGAGGTTTTATCCGCGCGGAACTGATTAAATACAATGATTTGATGTCTGTCGGCGGAAGCCCTGTCAAGGCCAAGGAAAAAGGCCTGTTTACTTTAAAGGGAAAAGATTATATTGTTGAAGACGGGGATATATTGCTTTTCAGGTTTAATGTGTAAATAAAATGAAAAAAGTCATAACATTTATCATGGCAGGCGGGAAAGGCGAGAGGCTGTATCCTCTGACAAAGGACAGGACCAAGCCGGCGGTCCCGTTCGGTGGAATTTACAGGATTATAGATTTTACTTTAAGCAACTGTATTAATTCAAACCTGCGGAAGATTTATATTTTAACCCAGTATAAATCCGCGTCTTTAAACAAGCATATACGGCTTGGCTGGAATATATTTTCTTCCGAATTAGGAGAACACATAGAAATTTTACCGGCGCAGCAGAGAGTAGGTGAATCCTGGTATCTTGGGACCGCGGATGCCATTTATCAGAACCTTTATCTTCTTGATGTCGATAAACCTGATGATGTATTAATATTGGCCGGCGATCATATCTATAAGATGAATTATTATTCTATGATAGATTTCCACAGGGCGAAAAGCGCGGATTTGACAGTTGGCGTTGTGGAGGTTGATAAAGAAAAAGCAAGTCACTTTGGAGTAGTGGAGGTTGATAATAAAGGCAGCGTGATTGGGTTCCAGGAGAAGCCCTCCGAGCCAAAGGCTATACTTTCAAAGCCGGATAAGATATACGCGTCCATGGGTATATATGTTTTTAAATACCCTGTTCTTGAAAAAGAATTGCAGGAAGATACAAAAGACTCCAAATCCCTGCATGATTTTGGGAAAAATATAATTCCTCATATGTTGAACAAAGGATATAAAATCGCGGCGCATAATTTTATTGATGAAAACAAAAAAGAGGCAAAATACTGGCGGGATATCGGGACGATTGACGCGTATTATGACGCGAATATGGATTTAGTCCAGATTGACCCGGTATTCAATCTTTATGACAAAAACTGGCCGATAAGGACCCACCAGGAACAGTTTCCCCCGGCAAAGACAGTATTTGCCGGAGGTGAAATTTCGGAACGTATCGGTCTTGTGCTTGATTCTTTAATTTCAGGAGGTTGTATTATAAGCGGCGGTAAAGTCCAGCGGTCCATACTTTCTCCAAATGTCAGAATAAATAGTTTTTCCCAGGTTTATGATTCTATTCTTATGGAAGGTGTTAATGTCGGGAGGCATTCAAAAATAAAACGGGCGATTATCGATAAGGATGTAAATATCCCTGAGGGAGCGGTCATCGGTTACAATCTGGAAGAAGACAGGAAACGTTTTACGGTAAGTGAAAACGGGATTGTCGTGGTTGAAAAAAGAGCGGATATAAAATGATTAATTTCGATAAATTTACAATTAAAGCCCAGGAGGCAGTCCAGGGGGCGCAGAAGACAGCACTGGACTATAACCACCAGCAGATTGACGTGGAGCATCTTCTTTTATCGCTTCTGGAGCAGAGAGAGGGTGTGATAACCCCTATTTTCCAGAAATTAAACGTTAACGCTGATGAAGTGATTTTAAAGATAAAAAGAGATTTGGAAGGCATTCCTAAAGTTTATGGAAATGTTTCCCAGGCATATTTTTCAAACAGGATTAATAATGTCTTTAATACCGCATTAAAGGAAATGGAGCAGTTTAAAGATGAATATGTAAGCAATGAACATCTTTTACTGGCTATCGTCGAAGAGAAGGGCGGTAAGGCGGGTAAAATCCTGCAGGGGGCGGGAGTAGACAGAAATAACCTTTACCGCGTCCTCCAGGAAATTCGCGGTTCACAAAGAGTTACGGACCAGAACCCGGAGGATAAATATCAGGCTGTTGATAAATATAGCAGGGACCTGACTGCTTTAGCAAGAAAAGGCAAACTTGACCCTGTTATCGGCAGGGATGACGAGATACGAAGAACAATACAGATTCTGTCGAGAAGGACTAAAAACAATCCGGTTTTAATAGGTGAGCCGGGGGTCGGGAAGACCGCGGTTGTAGAAGGCCTTGCCCAGCGGATAGTAAGCGGCGATGTTCCCGGGGCTTTGAAAGACAAACGGCTGGTTGCCCTGGATTTAGGCGCTTTAATTGCCGGCGCGAAGTTCCGCGGAGAGTTTGAGGACAGGTTAAAGGCCTTTTTGAAAGAAGTTGAAAAGGCGGGGGGCGGAATAATTTTGTTTATTGATGAACTGCACACCCTTGTCGGCGCAGGCGCGGCTGAAGGCGCGATTGATGCCTCGAATATGCTTAAGCCGGCATTGGCAAGGGGCGAATTAAGATGCATAGGAGCCACGACATTGAATGAGTACCGTAAGTATATTGAAAAAGACGCGGCCCTTGAGAGAAGGTTCCAGCAGCTCTACATTGGACAGCCGAATGTAGAGGATACTATCGCGATATTGCGCGGATTAAAGGAAAAATATGAAGTGCATCATGGTGTCCGGATTAAAGATTCAGCGCTGATTGCCGCTGCCACATTATCAAACCGTTACATTTCAGACAGGTTTCTTCCGGACAAAGCCATAGATCTGGTTGATGAAGCGGCATCGAAGCTGCGTATTGAGATAGACAGCCTGCCGACGGAATTGGATGAAGTTGAACGCCGGATAATGCAGCTTGAAATTGAAAAACAGGCACTTGGTAAAGAGAAAGATAAAGAATCTAAAGAGCGTTTAAAAAAACTGGATAAGGAATTAGCCGACCTTAAGGAAAAAAGCAAGGGCATGAAACTCAAATGGCAGAAAGAAAAAGAGGTAATCCAGGATATTCAGAAGATTAAAGAAGAAATAGAAAATGCGAGGACCGAGGAAAAAAATTATGAGCGGAAAGGGTACCTTGAGAAAGTCGCTGAACTTCGCTATGGAAAAATGGTGGAACTGAACAGAAAACTTGATAAAGATAATAAAAAACTGCAGGAAATACAAAAAGACGGTTTAATGTTAAAGGAAGAAGTGGACGAGGAAGACATCTCGGAGGTGGTTTCAAAATGGACGGGGATCCCTGTTTCAAAAATGATGCAGGGCGAAGTTGAAAAGTTGCTTGCGATGGAGGAGAAATTAAAAGAACGTGTAATCGGCCAGAATGAGGCAATTTCCGCCGTGGCAAACGCGGTGCGCCGGAGCCGGGCTGAATTGCAAGATCCAAACAGGCCGATGGGGTCTTTTATTTTTCTCGGGCCCACGGGTGTGGGAAAAACTGAACTGGCACGGACCCTGGCCGATTTTTTATTTGATGATGAGCGCGCTATTGTCCGGATTGACATGTCCGAATATATGGAAAAACACACAGTCGCAAGGCTTATTGGCGCTCCGCCCGGTTATATCGGTTATGAAGAAGGAGGGCAGCTGACTGAAAAGGTCCGGCGCAGGCCGTATAGCATTGTTCTTTTTGACGAGATTGAAAAGGCACACCCGGATGTTTTTAATGTCTTGTTGCAGATACTGGACGAAGGAAGGCTTACCGACGGGCATGGACGGACGGTTGATTTTAAAAATACGGTTATTATTATGACATCAAACCTCGGCAGCCAGTTAATCCAGGAACTTGGCGGCAAGGATGAAAATGAAATGCGCAGGCGCGTGAGTGAAATATTGAAAACTTCTTTCAGGCCGGAGTTTTTAAACCGTATTGATGAGACCATTATTTTCCATAACCTGGAACGTAAAGAGATTAAAGAAATAATTAATATTCAGCTGAAAAAGTTTTCCGAACGGCTTGCACAAAAAAATATTAAATTGTCGCTTTCCGAACAGGTCAGGGATGTTTTAGCTGATGAAGGGTTTGATCCTGTTTATGGGGCAAGGCCGCTGAAAAGGGTCTTGCAGAAAAAAATTGAGAACCCGCTGGCTTTAAAACTTTTGGCCGGTGATTTCAAAAACGGGGATATAATCCAGACAAAAATAGAAAAAAATAACCAGATAGAATTTTTTGTTAAATGATTTTTTTTAAAGAAAGGGGAAATAAAGATGAAAAAATTGGCGGCTTGTTTTGTAATAATGTTTATTTTATCTCCGCGATATTTTGCAAAAGAAATTATAAAATCTAAAGAGGCGGAAAAAATAAAAATTGAACCGGCCCAGCCGTTAACAGTAAACATAAAATTGCCATACAAAAAAAATTTTAAAGTTAAAGAAGTCAAATTTGAGCTGGATAATATAGGCCAGGATTTGTCAGGCCAGTATATTTTAGCTGTCAGCAACAACAACAGGGGAGATAGCGAATCATCGGAAGTGGCTAAAGATAAAACGTGGGTTGTCCAGGAAATAGTGGCAAATGATAGATTTGAACTCAGCAGGATAGAAATTAAAATGGAAGTTCCACTTGAAGATAACCAGGAACTTTTGGTGTGCGATAATGACCTCTATGAGAAAACTAGGGGTGTTATCAAATATGATGAATCCAGGAAGGAATGTTTTGTTGTGTTAAATCCAACCGTGCAGGTCCAGGAAAATGAGCATATTTTTATCGCGATTAAACTGGCGGAAACCCCGATAAATGTAAAAACCGGTCCAGAGGAAAGGTTGATTGCGTTTTACACTGAATATCCCGATGGTTTTAAAGAGCGGGACCCATTCCCTGAATTTCTAAAAAAAGGCCTTACCAGCAGTAAAAATTCGTTGATTTATAAACTTTATTCCAAAGAACCGTCGGATGTCCAGCCTTCATTCCATATTAAAGTTGACGATGGTTTTAATCCTGTCTGGACGTGGAACGGCGAGGAGAAAATGGTTTTAAAGGACAAAAATATTTTAGAGTCAATAGACATGTATTTTTCGGAAAACCGGAACAGTTTTAATGAAAGGGATGACATAATTTTGCCTTTTGTTTTTACCCCGGAAAATTCCACCTATCCGATTAATTTACAGCTGGCATCATGGGAAATGGAAATTAAAACCCCGGAAGACTATTTTATGGAGTTAAAGTCCGCAGTTGAGGAAATATTTAAAGACAACGAAGAAACAAAGACAAATCTTGTCAATAAACTTAAGGAAATGTGGGATAGTTTTAAAGATGACGCGGCGGATGATTTAAAAGAAAAAATCTCATCATTTGCCCAGGATCTTTATTCAGAACAGCAAGAGGCCAAAACAAAAGGGGACGAGAATGAAATCAAGGGTGTCCTGGCCTTGACCGATGAATTAAAAAGCATATTATAAGAAAAACAGGATATTTTACTTTATGGGTAGTGTATATAGTAACCGTTTTTCCATAATCCGTTTTTATCTTTTTCCATCCACGCGAAAAGCCTGGTTTTCAATTCAGCCAGCTTGCCCGGTTCGAGATCAGCCAGGTTATTAAGTTCATCCGGGTCTTTTTCAGTATCATAAAGTTCGAAAAAAACGCCGTCTCTCGTTGGAATATAAATAAGCTTATACCGGCCGTCGAGCACCATTCTGTGCTTGGCGATGTTTGTGAGGTCCCGGTACTCCGGCCGTATTACGACTTCATTGTTATATTCCGTGTCGATCGAACCGAGGCTCACGATGTCGGGATACATGATACGCTGTTTCTTATCCCCCTTGTCCGTGAACCACAAGCCTGTTTCGGCGAAGGTGTCGCGCGGCCCCGTCTTTTCACCGCGCATCAAAGGCAAAAGCGAAGTTCCTTCCATTGTTTCAGTCCAGGGTAAAGAGAGCATCGATAACAGAGTCGGCGAAAGGTCGATATCGCGGACAATTTCATCAACGGTTTGCGCCTTGAATTTTTCCCGCGGGTCATAAATTATGAAAGGCACGTTTAAAACCTCTCTGCCCCGCAAGTGTTCGCCGTGACCCTGGCCGTATCCGTTTTCGTAGAGCTGTTCCCCGTGGTCCGCGAGGACAACGATAATCGTGTTTTTATCAAGATTATTCTTTTGAAGAAAGAGGCGAAGCCTCCCGAAGGCGTCGTCCGTGCACGCCACGGCTTGAGCGTACAACGCGCGGACCTGTTTTAAATCTTCATCCGGCAGGGTTACAGGCTCGCCCGGGATATTCGGTTTATAATATTTGTAAGGGCCTGAATATTTTTTATCCGCATAAAATTTGTAATAAGGATAAACCGAAGCATAAGGAAAATGCGTCGTTGAAAAAAACACGCATAGGAAAAACTTTCCTTTCATTTCTCTTATCGTTTTCTCAGCCTCTTTCTCAAGCAGGAAAGGGTCGGCGTTATTCGCGAACTCTTTAATGACCGGGAAGATTTTCCTGCTGCAGGAATTAGTCAGGTAGGGTAAAAGAAGATAATGGATTTCAAGCCCGCGCTGTTCGATCACGGTGTTAAAATTAAAATAAGGCGCTTTGACGATGTCAAACCCTATTTTTAAACGCGTGAAAATATCGCCTGCGAAATCGCTCACGACCGCTGTCCTATAGCCGTTTTGTTCCAAAACCGCGTTAAGCGAGCCTTCCTCGTGTTCGCGCAATGATTTTTCCGGGAACATGTTGCGCACGCCGTGTTCCGCCGGATACGTGCTTGTCAGATACGTTATCCACTGGGGCAAAGTTCGGGGAAGAGACACAAAAAAATTGCTGAAGGTCACTCCCTCCCTGCCAAGCTTAAAAATATTGGGCGCGATTTTTTCAATTATATGGTCTCTGCGCAGGGAATCCGATCCGACAATGATTATGTTCGGTCCGGAAACCGGTTTATCGGCATAATTATTTTTAAGCCCGGTTAAGCCATACACCGCAAGCAGTGCCAGAATGAAAATTCCGGCTGAAATCCTTGTCTGCGTCTTCGCTTTTTTGAACAGAAAAAACGCAAAAACCAGTAAAACAGATAAGGCGATGATGTTATAGAAAAAAGGATTAAAATTATCCGTTATGAAGACCTGAAACGTTTTCCTTAAGCCACCTTTTTCATAAAAAAATTCGCTGTAAAGCGCGGGATATTTGAGAATATTTTGTGTAAGAAAATAAAATTCCAGAAGAAAGAGTGAAATTATTTCCATCAAAAGTTTATTGAACAGCCTTGATCTTAAATAGGTTTCCGATAAAACCGTTTTCCAGAAAAAATGAACAAGTATGCCGAAGGTAAATCCCAGAAGGAGGTAACTCAATAAAACCTTCGCCTGCGAAAATATGACCGCCGGCAAAAAATAATCCGTGATTACATCTTTACCCGCCTCACTTTTCACGCCCATGTATGAAAAAGACTTCTGGTCGAAAATGCAGAAAAGATAGAATAAACCGTAAGTCAGGCTGCCGGTCAGTCCGTTCCTAAGTATTGATTTATCGATAAATTTAGAAATTCTTTCTCTCATAATTATCTCTGATTAGCCGGGTTGATGCCGATACATGGGTTTTCGCAGTGTTTCAAAATAAAGCGACACCCCGTACGCCGTTTGGCTTTGTTATTCCGGTGTCTGCTTCTTTTGTCTCAGCTTCTTAATAAATAACCGCACCTGATTTGATTTGGAATGACTGGGTTTGGCGTATTTACCGCAAAAATCCAGGAAGTAACGGTATCCGTTATCTTTTTTTTAAGTAAGGCCCCATATGGAGGTAAAATATTATCAGGTATATTAAGCATGATATATTATCCAGAAAACTGGATAACATGGCAAAAGGCATACTATCTGACGGAGCAAGTATAATAAACATAAATAGTTAAGTCAAGAAAAAATTTTATATTTCTTGACCTGGCTGTAAATTTTTGATATTATCTATAAAACTATATAATATATTGTTCAAAATGGAATATTGAAGGAGGAAGAAATTGAAAAAGGTTTTTGTTTTATCCCTGATATTTTTAATTTATGCTTGTAACACAGGAGCCTATGCTAATGATGTTGCAGCAAAAGCACAAATAGCGGTTGTTCAAGAAAAAATACCCGTGATTAATTCAATTTCACCCTCTTCAGGCTCCAGTGATACAACTGTTTCCGTAACAATCACAGGAAAAAATTTTGATAGTACATGTAAGGTTTATATTGGAGCTGGTGGTCCATATATAGTAAGTAATATAAGAACTCACGATGATGCTCAAGGGGTTTATGTAATAAATAATTATGCTTATATAGCAAATGATGATTCGGGATTACAAATAATTGACATAAAAGACATTAATAAACCTAATATAATTGGAGAAATAAAAACTTTAGGTAACGCACGCGGAGTTTTTGTATTGGGAAATTATGCTTATGTTGCAAGTTATGGTTCAGGTTTACAAATAGTTGATATAAGTAATCCAACTAAGCCAGTTGTCGTAGGAGGAATAGATACTCCAGGGTATGCATATGAGGTGCGAGTTGTTGGAAATTATGCTTTTGTTGCAGATTACCAAGAAGGATTGCAGATTATAGATATTAGCAATTTAAGCAAACCTGCTATTATTAGTAATGTAAAAACATCTCATTGGGTAAACAGTGTATATATATCAGGTAGTTATGCATATATAACTGAAGATAGCGCTGCATTAGGTAGTGCTAAATTGATTATAGTAGATATAAGTGATTTACATAATCCTAAAATAATAAGTTCGCTAAAAGGTAGCAGTGGTGATATCTTTATAGATGGAAAGTATGCTTATATTGGAGGAAGAGGTGGATTATTCGTAGCAGATATAAGTAACCCAACTAAGCCAATTAAAATAAGCGATATAAATGTCCCTGGAGATGTTTGGGGATCATATCTATCTGGAAAATATTTCTATCTTGTCACTGAGCGAGCGGGATTACAAATAGTAGATTTAAGTGATCCTACAAAGCCTATATTGACTTGCAGCATTGGCCTACCTACTTGGGCACTCGGTGTTTATGTAGTGGATAACTATGCATATATTGCAAATTGGACAGAAGGATTACAAGTAGTAGATTTGCGTGCCATTCAAAACCCAACAATTGTCGCAAGTTTAAATCCCTACCCAGATATTTTTAACGGGGGAATGGCACGTAGCGTTTTTATTTCAGGAAATTATGCCTATGTTGCATTTCAAGGTAAAGGGTTGGGAGTAATAAAGGTAGAAGATAGTCGGCATCCCTTTATTGCAGGTAACGTAGCTACACAAGGTGGTGCTATTGAAGTATTTGTGAACGGCAATTATGCCTATCTTGCAGACTGGACAGCAGGACTACGAATTATTGATATAAACGATCCAATGAAACCAAATATAGTAAGTAGCATAGAAACTCTTGACTGGGCCAAAAATGCAGTTGTGTCTGGAAATTATGTATATGTTATTTACGCCGCAAATAAATACCAAGGGTTACAGATAATTGGTATAAGCAATCCAGCTAAACCTGTCAAAATGGGTGATATTAAAACTAAGGGTAGCCCAAGCGATATTTATATAACAGGGAATTATGCCTATATTTCGATTGAATGGCCGAGTTCTGGATTGGAAATAATTGATATTAGTGATCCAATAGCACCTAAAAGTATTGGTAGTATTTCAACAGGTAATGAGGCTGAAGGCATATTTATTTCTGGTAATTACGCATATCTTTCTACAAAGTCTGGTTTGCAAGTAATAGATGTAAGTAATCCCTCCGTTCCTCAAAAAATAGGAAGCATAAATACAAATAGCGGTCTAGGGAAAATTTTTAAATCAGAAAACTATATCTATGCTTCAGACGGAGGATTAGTAGCAATTGATGTAACTGATCCTTTTAAGCCAAGAATAGCTGGAAGTATAGATACTCCCGGCAGGGTAGCAAGTCTATATGTTTCTGGAGACTATGTATATATAACTGATTGGGAGGCTGGATTGCAGATAATTCATAAAAAAAGCTTAGGAATTATTTGTGATCAGGTAAAATTAGATGGAGTCGATAAATTAACGGTTGAAGTGCCAAAAAGTATGATGCCGGGGAAGTACAATCTTAGAGTTGTTAATTCCACAGGTAAAGAAGCTGTTGTTCATAATGGATTTACCATTAATGAATCAAAATAGGTTAAGAAATATTGGGAACTTCTGGATCTTGTAGAGTATCTAGGAAGACTTATGACTCTAAGATTTTCTGAAGTAGATAAAAAATCAGGGAAGAGATGAAAAAAGAGTTATACTAATGGAGAATATTAATGAAACTTATTGCTTTTGAAACAAAGATTTATTATTTAAAGTTTTTCTGTTATAATCAGGCAAAAGGAGTTTGAAAATGAAACAAAAACTTACAGCTATTATAGAACGTGAAGGCAATATGTATGTTGCTCTATGCCCGGAATTAGATATTGCCAGCCAAGGTGATAATATTGAGGTTGCGCGCCATAATCTTCAAGAGGCCATAGAATTATTTTTTGAAACAGCGTCTCCTAAAGAAATAAAAAAACGGCTTCATGAAGAAATTTATATAACGCAAGTTGAGGTGGCAGTTGCCTAAATTACGCATACTTTCGGGTAGAGAAGTTTGCGCTATTTTGGCACAGCATGGTTTTCAAAAAGTACGTACAAGAGGCAGTCATATTGTAATGCAGAAAAAGATACCTCAAAGTACGATTACTGTTCCTGTGCCAGACCATAAGGAAATCCGCATCGGTACTCTTCAATCCATCATTCGTCAATCTGGCATACCTAAAACAGAATTTGAATCTTAATGAAAAGAATTAATATAAAAAAAATTAGAAATTTCGGAGTAAGATATAAGAAGATATAGGGGACGTTGGTGCTGAAATTGCTTTACAGCAATAAGGTATTAATATAAACTGAAACCATTAGGGGAAGTGCCGTTGGTCTACTCGACCCTGATTACTCTGATTACTTGTCGAAGCAATAAATTATTACTGAAAATGGGAATTTATATAATTGCGATAATGCAATTGAACAGAAAAACCGAAGTACTGGGGAAAAGAGAGGAAAATAAATCAAAAACAATAGAAGCTGTCAGCAATGCGTCTTCACAGACAAAGTGGAGGGTTGAATGACGACAACGACAATACGCTACCTTATCTGTATGACATTGACCATGATGCTTTGCGGTTGCGGACAGAGTTCTTCCACCAATCCGGAAACCATTCGTTTACTGCTGGCGTGCGGTCTGGAGGTGAACGCTACAGACAATCTTGGAGCGACGCCGCTGCACTATGCCGTCTTCAGAGACTACCGCGAAACCGCCGCCGAGTTGCTCCATGGAGGTGCCGATCCAAACCGTCGTCTCTCTCGCGAAGCCGTCGTCGAGACATTCTCAGGGCAAATTCGTCCACAAGAGACTTCCGTTGCCGAGTTTACAGCATTGATGCTCGCGAAGTCCGGGGAGATGAAGGATTTGCTGCGCCGGTACGGGGCCCGTGAGTAGGAACTGGGGGAGGTTATCGGCGGGAATGGTGGATTTCGTAGGAGAACATAGGGCTCCTAACTATTTAAACTTTCTTATCGGGGGCCTATGGAATGAAGCCAAGGGCATTTATTGAAAAATATTTAAAAAGAGAATAAAAATTTCTAACCAGGCCCCTGTTGAGTTTTGCGTTATTTCTTTTCCGGCTCGCTCAGATACCCCCACTCGGAAAGCATTTCTTTGAACGTTCCGGTGACACCCTTTTGTTTTTCCCATTCAAGTTTGTATTTTGCCTCGCGCCCCCAGGAAATCTGTAATTTTCCGCCGGAATCAACATCGGGGGGCACGCCTTTCATCAGGTAAAAATCTTCCCCGCCTATTTCTTTCCGGCCGTCTTTTAAAAGCGGAAGCGCGTAACCCGACACCAGGATTTTCGACAGCGGAACCTCTTTCAAGCTGTTTTTTATGCTTACGGACAGGGAAGCGTTCGGCGGCAGGGTCGCGAAATTCAGAACCGCTTTTTCAGAGGTAACTTCGAACTCCAGTATGTTACTCTTTATCTTTGTCTTTCCTGCTCCTTCCATTGAATAATTACCAAACTTTCCCTTCACGGCTATTGTTCCCGTAATCTCTTTTCGCTCCGGATTATAAAATTTAACAATGTTAACTTCGGGGTCGGGCTCGTATTGATCAAGTATATTACGCATCTTCTGGCGCAGAGCCGCTTCCTTTTCAATTATATTTACTGTTTCCGCCGGGTCATTTTCAAGGTCATACAGTTCTTCCGGGACAAACACCTGCATTTTTTTGCCCCGCTTGTCGTAAACCCCGAAGTTTCGAATATACTTGTATTTATCGCTTACCCTGACACCTTTGTTAAATCTTCCCCTCATGAAAATAACATTATTTTCTTCTTGCCCCTTGCCCCGCTTGTCCGCCGTGGCGGATGACCCGTGATCCAGAACACCCATCATGCTTTTGCCTGTAAATTTCTCCGTAGTTTTTATGTCCATCAGGCCGAAAATCGCCGGCATTAAATCCAGTAACTGCACGGTTTTTGTGATTTTCAGTCCCGCTTTTATTTTCCCCGGAAGACGCATCAAAAGCGGTACGTTGACATCGCCGTCCCTGAGAGAAATTCCGTGGTCGTGAAAAACAGCCTTTTTCCCGCCCGGCAGGGTATGGACTTCGAGGTTCTCGCCGTGGTCGCTCAAAACAACCACAAGCGTGTTCTCGCTCAGTTCCATTTTATCCACCGCGTTGAGCAGTTTTCCGATATACTCGTCTGTGTAATTAACGTCGGCTTCATAGAGTGTGCGGTACCATTTTTCGCTTGTGAACTCATCCAGTGTTTTTCTTGTCCTAAAAAAATATTTCAACGGAGGTTTATACGGGCCGTGAGGCGCGTCATAATAAAGAAGCAGGCCAAAAGGTTTATCTCCGTATTGATTCAGCCAGTTTATGGCCTCGTTTGTGATGTGGACATTGCTGTACCCGTAACGTTCGATAATTCTCGCATCGTTAAAACCAGAATCCACCCCGAATCCCGCGCCGTCGGTAATTAATGAAATAGTCCCTATTGAACCTGTGTAATAACCATGTTTATTTAAAATTGTCGCGAGGGTGGGTATGTTTGATTTATAGAAATTATTTCTGCTTTCTTTGCTTGATACATATTCCAGGGATATCTCGCCAAGTTCAAAAGGAAGTTTTGATGTTAAAAAAGACGTGACAGATTGCTTGGTCATATTGCCGTTGG
The DNA here is from genome assembly GCA_040754625.1 of bacterium. Classification (NCBI taxonomy): domain Bacteria; species bacterium. Next base: position 20,278 of record JBFMCF010000027.1, read on the forward strand.
CTATGGCCTTTTCAAAACTGGCCCCCTCACTGGCTAACTTATCAAGGTTCGGCGTCAGGTTTTTTACTCCAACCGCGTCTTTGCGGAGAGAATCAACAATGATAAAAATCAGGTTTGTTTTTTGTGCCGGATTTTCATCGACTTCGGTAATTACAGGGTTTGCCCAGAAAGCGGGCCCGCCGCTTCCGTTTGTTTCCAATATGAGTTTTATATCCTTGCCGGAAAACCCTGTTAAACTTGCCTTGTACTCATGCCATTTGCTGTCACGGTCCTCCATCTGGACGTTTAAATACTGGTGAAAATTTTTATTAAATTTATCCCTGTGCCGGTATGGAAAAATTTTAAAAGGATTGATTTTTTCCCGGAAAATGTCATGTGTTTTATTTTGGGAATCAATTATTTTTACAATAAATTCACACGGCTCATTTATTACCCCGCAGGAAAATTCCAGCCGCGGTTTATTTTTGGGAAGGGTCAATTCGTAAGTTATAGCCGTTGACGGCGGCGCGAATAAAGAATTTTGATGAATTATCCTTAAAGGATACCACCCGAGGGAAACATGCATATTTTCAGGGGTTAAGTGATAATCCCTGTTATCGTTGAGATAAGGATAAGTTTTTAAAAGCATCTGGTATTGTTCATCAAAGTTTTTATGGGAAATTTCCGCCTTTGGGCTCAGCTTTATAAGGTCATGCACGGTTGCTCTCTTTTGCCTGATTTCCTGTAAATCAAATCCAGGGGATTTAACCCTTTTGTCGTCGGGAAGTATAAATGTAAAAAAAACGGCAAGGGAAATCAAAATCAGGAAAAAAAACGCGATCCCTACAATTTTTATAAACTTCATGAAAAATTTCATAGTTATATGTTTTATCATTAAAATGGCGAAAAATCAAATAAATAAAAAAATTTATTAAACATCCGATAAATAAAACATATATGAATTTAAATGATATAAAAAAAATATTTTTAAAAAGGTCACTGCTGATTTTTAGTTTATTGACTTTATGGCCGATATGTTTTCTTATCTATAATGAGTTAATATACGGCCGGTATAGATATGTTACCATCGGGACGCTGATCGCTTACATAGGCCCTCTTATATGCCTGCCTTTTATTGGATATCTTTTGCAGGACCGTTATGAAAAAGGAGAAGAGCTCTCGAATGCCACAGAAAAAATTTCCGAATTAATGCTCAATGTTGTCCAGAAAAAACAATTAGGAATAAGATATAATAATCCATATTTAAGCCCCTGCTGGGAGATAAAAAAATGCGTCAAGAAGGAATGCCCGGCTTATAAAGCAGATAATTTGAGATGCTGGCAGATCGCAGGCACATATTGTGCGAAAGGGGTTTCGGGAGAAATGGCAGGAAAGATAAAAGACTGCAGGTTATGTAAAGTATATAAAACAAGCATCCCGAACGAACTTGCCGATATAGGGGAGGATTTTAACAATATGATGGTTGTCCTTGAATATATGTCCGCACAGCAGTATGAGGACTATATCAATACCACCGAGGCCCTGAGCAAGCTTATCGAAATGAAAGACCCGTATACCGGCGGGCAGCATTGCCATACGGTGCAGAGATACGCGCTTGGAACGGCTAAATATTTAAATTTACTGCCTTCACAAATGGAAAATATTAAAATTGCGGCTATCCTCCATGATATTGGCAAGATAGGAATCAAGGGGGCCATTCTTAATAAAAACGGGCCGCTCGATGATATGGAATATGAACAAATAAAAAAACACGCCTTGATTGGCGGCGAGGCGATAAAAAGCATAGGAAAATTAAAGGACATACGCATGATTATAAGGTATCATCATGAAAGATACGACGGAAGAATGGATGGAAAGTTCAGCTCATATACAGGGGAGGTCAGGGGGGAACAAATACCTGTAGAAGCCCGTGTTATAACTTTAGTGGACGCGTATGATGCTATGACTTCGGACCGTCCTTACCGTAAAGCGATGAGTAAAGAAGAAGCCATGGAAATTATCAAAAGGGAAAACGGGGCACAGTTTGACCCGAAATGCGTTGAGGCATTTTTTAAATTTCTAAAAGAAGAAAAAGTTATTTAATAATCCTTTAGTGAATTTATAACAAGCCCTGTAAGAATTTTCGGATAAAAATACGTGGATTTATGGGGCATCCTCTCGCCCAGGGACGCAATTTTTTTAACCTGGGAGATTTTGGTGGGGTTCAAAAGAATTACTGCCTTAAACTCTTTTTGGTCAACTTTATCGCACGCTATTTCAGTATCGGCAAGGTAAGAAATATCTTCTTCCTTAACCTTAAATATGGTGTGGATTAAAATATAGTGCAGGACAACCACATCAAGTTCTGCCCATTCCCTCGGTTTCCCGTGTTCCAGTTTTTCCAAAACATGATTATGGTCTTTTAACGTGAGAAGCAAAAACGAGTTTTCTCCTGAGAGGTATAACCCAAAAAGGTGTTTTTTTAACCTCCCTTTCTCCATTTTGGCAATTAACATTTTTAATTGAGACGTTTTTTGTTTTTCATCCCTGAAAGGATATTTTTTGACGAAAAAATATTTTTCCAGTTCACTGGTCATTATGGGCGAAAAGTTTTTTAGCAAACGGTGTGTGGGTAAAATAGTTAATCCTACATCGTCCATATTGGAGAGATACATCATAACATAATTATAAGGCTCCTCGCCTGTGAATTTTTTATCCCTCTGCCTTCTTTCGTTCCGGTAATTTAGCGCTGTTTCGTACCTGTGGTGCCCGTCAGCGATAAAAAGCGGTTTTTTTTCTATGTCCTTCTGGATTTTTCTTATCTTACGCGTGTCTGTAATTTTCCAGAGCCTGTGTATTGAACCTTCTTCATCCTTTAATTCAATTTCCGGTTTGCCGAGCCCGGTATTAAAAAGCTTATTGATTTTATTTGTCTTGTCCGGGTAAAGACCGAAGACCTGGCTTAAATTGGTTTTGCAATGCCTTAAAAGCTCTAACCGGTCGGAAGTCACCTTTTTAAAGGTTTTTTCGTGCGGCAGTACCACACCGCTTTCGAAATCCTCTATTTTTACCAACGCAATAAAACCTGAACGGACTTTTCTTAAATTGTTTTTCAGGCAATAGGTTTGCGTGTGGAAATAAAAAGAGGGAATTTCATCGCGGTAAAGAATATCTTTTTCCAGCCATTCGTTGATAAAATTATTGGCCCGGATATATTTATTTATCTTAAGATTATCGCCTGCAATCTCTTTTCCCAGGTCAAGACGAACGATGTTATAAGGAGATTTCTTGTAATATTCATCCTGTTTTTTTGGGGTTATAACGTCGTAAGGCGGTGTGGCAACCTTGTGTAAATATCCGACATTTTTTTGATTATATAGAATTCCTCTAAACGGGATGATTTTTGCCATAATTTTCTCTGAATCTAATATAAATTTATATTCTATCACGATAAAAAATATTTGTAAATTGTTAAAATCATTTAAGGACTATCCCCAAAAAATAGACATAGAAAACAGTAAGTAGTTGTGAAATAAGGAATAAATAAAAAAAGGAAGTGTAAAAGCATAATTTTTTATATTTTTCAAAAAAATGGGGATACTTTTTT
>JBFMCF010000028.1 GCA_040754625.1 bacterium
CCAGGATAAACTGTTCATAGCTTGTAAGTTGTTTCACGAAAGCTCCTCCTTTTTCCAAAGATTTCTCTCTGGAGGAGCTTTTCGTCTTCTTCGGGCTATATATTAAAGGATTTCAACAGAACCAATTCCAAAAATTAAATGAAAAAGATTATAGAGAAAATAACCGAATTTATTTTGTTTGATAATTAAATAGTATTTAACGCTTGACGTTATACGTTATTTAGTGATATACTTTCATCAATGATAAAATCATTTAAGTGCAGGGAAACTGAAAAAATATTTAATCGCCTTTTTTCGCATAAGCTTCCCCATAATATCCAAAAAGTTGCGTTTCGAAAATTAAGGATGTTAAACAGGGCGAACATATTAAATGATTTACGTGTTCCACCTTCGAATCATCTCGAGGCATTACACAGTGAGAGAAAAGGACAATTCAGCATTCGAATAAATGACCAGTGGAGAATTTGTTTTGAATGGTTAGAACACGACGCTTCAAATGTCGAAATAGTTGATTATCATTAGGAGGACTTAATCATGAGCAGAAAAAAAATAGAACCCATTCATCCCGGAGAAATATTAAACGAAGAATTTCTCAAACCAATGAATTTAAGCCAGAACAAATTAGCCAATGATATTGGAATTTCACCGCGCAGGATTAATGAAATAGTGCATGGGAAAAGAAGAATTACGGCTGACACGGCTCTTCGTTTGGCGCATTATTTCAAAATGTCTCCGCAGTTTTGGCTTGGCTTACAGATGGATTACGATCTTGATATTGAAGAAGACCGGCTTGCCGCACGAATTGAAAAAGAAGTTGGAGTTTATTTTAACGACTTAACTTTAGCAAAAGCATAAAATAAAAATTCCTAACCATGCGCTACGCTCCGGGAGAACCAGGCGCTCGAGACCAATCCCCCTTCGGGGGACGGCTCAGCTCCGCGTTAAAATTATGAAAAAAATATTTCTACTCATATTTGTAATTATATCAGCAGGTCTTGCATATGCCCAAAATCTAGGAAATAGTATCTTCGACAAAAATAAATTTGAAAAAATACTTCCTGTGGGTTGGCATATAGAAACTATCCGAGAGAATGAATACCCTTATGGATTTATAGAAAACACAAATAACAATGGTTTAAGCATTTTTCTAAAAGGTTCGGTAGAAGTAAAAGACAAAGGCCAATCCACAAAAGAAAGTATATCTATCTGGATTATGCCGCTGAACTACTCAGCAAATAAAGCTTCTTCCCCTGGACCATCGCATTTGTCAGCAAAATTAATCGGAAAAAATAATAATTCCAATATTTTTGTTTTACTTTGGTCAGGTTAGTCTTCATGGCAAATGTGGGAAAGAGACTTAATTTCATTCTTTGAACTCAAACCAATAATGGAGACTTTAGACTATTCAAGCACATTTGCCGGTTCCATAACTCAAAAACATGTCGATACTATCTATGCTGTAATCAAAAAGTATGTATTTCCGAAGGACACGAGTTCAGAGATTGAGGATGCCCTTCGAAAGAGTTCAAAGACTCAGGTATTTACATTCGAGAGGCACGGAACATTTATGGTCGTTTATGCAGACGTTCGGAACAAAACACACCCTTATGGTATCAGAGCATCTGGGAATAATGGCCGCAATTTCGTATTCAGATTGGACAACAAGCAAGCAGTTCTTGTATATCACAATGATTTTGATGAGGTAGAGAACAGAATTGAGCTAATTGAGGACGGGAAAGATCTCTTTCTTTACTCATACGGACATATAGGTCTGGGGGCCGGCAAGCAGGGGAGGAATCGATTCTGTTGGAACGGTGCAGAATTTGTATACGTAGACCATTAAATATTAAAAATAATTGTAAATTCAGCAATTTTTATTACTCTCTAGTCCATAATTTCATCGACAAACAAAAACTAAAGATATAAAATAAATTAGAAACTTTTAACAATTTCATGCAGCGGATTCTGAATAAAAATATTTGTTTGAAATCCTGGAAAACAAAGATGAAGAATCTCTTATAAGAGCTAGTGCTGTTTGTTCTATCGAAACGATCAGGGGTAAATACCAAGAAAATAATGTTGAAAAAAGCATTGAGGAATTTTTGGATACCAAAAAATATGAAAGATTAGTTTATGAATTAACATTATCATTTGATTATCTGGATGAAAGCGATATAAGAAAAGTCGAATCTTTTAAAAGAGAAAAGTCAGAGGAATTTACAAGCACATGGGTAAACAATTTGATACCCGTCGTAAAAAATAGAAATGCCACCTTTTTTTTCTATAATTACGAGGAAACTATAAATAACATGAAAGAATCTTGTGAAAAAATCATTCTGGATAAAATAGAGTAAAAACTTTTGATCCCTATAATTTGTAACATTACTTCTTCCCCTCAATCCTTGAAAAAGAAAATTGATTCAGTAGCCGGAAGATATATTTATAGTAAACGAATGGAAATAATTGAACCCGTCTTTGGGAACATAAAAAACAATCTGGGGTTAACCAAATTCACCTTAAGAGGAAAACCAAAAATAAATATCCAATGGAAATTGTTCGCAATCATACATAATATTGGTAAAATATATAGGTACGGAATGGAATTTGCTTAAAGTAAAGTGATAAACGAGAAGAATCAGTTAGTAAACCCCGTTAGAGAACTTTGTCCTCTAACGGTTTGCGCTGACGGTGGCATTTCCGCCAAAGGCGGATTCGCCTCAGAGAAAAACCACCGTCAGCTTGGAAATCCGCCTTAGGCGGACTAAAGTCGGTGGCTTTCTCTAACGGGGTAAAGCAATTTCAGTCCCCTATTCCTATCGTCCCCTATTCCTATTTGGGACGTTGCGAATTATATATTCAAAATTTAAAATATATATACGGCCTTATTCCTGATGATTTAAACTGGATAATTAAAAATATCATTGCCGTGACATAAACTGCCTGCAAAAATATTGGAGAATTTGTTATTATATTTTCACTTTTTGATCTGACTGCCTCGGGCATAAAATGGCTCGCAAAACCTATCAAAATAAGCACGGAAACCAGTTGGAAACTTGAAATAAGCTGAATGAATATTTGCCCATTAAAATTAACGGATATTTGTTTTATTATATCAATTGCAACCGGATAACTTTTTGCCCGGAAAAATATCCACGCTAAACAAACAAAATTAAATGTGAAAATAATGCTTAGATATTTAAAATATTTATTTTCCTTAATTCCAACGATACTACGAAATATTTTATTAAAAATCAGCCCCAACCCATGTATCCCTCCCCAAATTATAAATTTCCATCCTGCGCCATGCCATAAACCGGCAAGAAGCATTGTCACAAATAAATTTAAATATTGTCTTATTTTTCCTTTTCTATTGCCCCCGAGCGGGATATAGACATAATCTCTAAACCATGTTGAAAGAGAAATATGCCATCTTCTCCAGAACTCGGTAAGATTTGATGAAACATACGGAGAATTAAAATTTACGCATAGTTTGAAACCCATTAATAAGGCAATCCCGGTCGCTATATCAGAATACCCGGAAAAATCGCAATAGATTTGCAGAGCATATCCATAAACTGCAAAAAGATTTTCAACGCCGGAATAAAGTTTTGGATTATCAAAAACTCTATCAACAAAATTGATGCTTATGTAATCAGCAATTATTGCTTTTTTAAACAGGCCAGCGAGTATCAAATAAAGCGCTTTACCTATATCTTCTTTTCTGACAAAAACATCTCTGCCAATTTGAGAGATAAATTCGCCGGCACGTGTAATTGGACCTGATAAAATCTCCGGGAAAAACGATACAAAAAACCAGTAGTCTAAAATATTATTGGCCCTCTTAATTTTACCGCGATAAACATCGATTATATAACTTAGTGATTTAAACGTGTAAAAAGAAATCCCTATAGGCAAAATTATATTTGATGTCATAAGGTTTTTCGAAAAAATACTGTTTATATTGCTGATAAATAAACCGGCATACTTAAAATAGGAAAGGATCCCGATATTGATTAATAAACTGCAAATAAGTAAGATTTGCTTCTTTGTTTTAGAACCCGTTTTATCAATATATTCAGCAAGGATATAGTCCGAGATGGCAGTAAACAACAGGAGTAACACAAATACGCCGTTCGATTTGTAATAAAAATATGTTGAGAATAAACATATATAGATTATTTTTGCTTTCTGATTTTTATGGACAAACTGGTATATAAATAGGAATCCAATAAAAAGAAAAAAGAAAAAAGCCGTATTGAAAATCAAAGGCTGTTTTGGATTATACAAAAACACGCGTAAAAATTTATCCAAATCGAATTTAAGCATGTTAAACTACCTTCTTAAAAAGGCTTCAAATAAAAGTTTTCCCTGCAGTTCATAACCGTTTTTAAAAAAATGTATCCTGTCATTTTGAACAAGCGATTTTTTATGCCACTTTTCAATGGAACCATCACCACCCATTATGGAATATAAATCCCAATAGGCATAATTATTTTTAAGAGCATAATTTATGATTGAATTTCTGATAAAACCCAGCTTTTCATTTTTTAAATATACTTTCTTTTTATAATATTCCTTTACCCTTTTACCGCTTTTATCTTTCTTATATGCGAAATCCGTTATCCGCCGTGTTAATAAATTATCCGGGGGAATGGTGAATAATATGTCCAAATTTGGATTATAATGTTTTATTTTGCTTATAAACCTATTAACAGAATCATTAAAATTTTCAGGGTTGATAATTTTGCCAAGTGATTCATTGGTCCCGAGAGAAATTATCAGTAAATCAGGACTCAAAACAGATAATTGTTTGATTGAACTTTCATTATTATTAAAATCATCAAATGTAGCGCCGTTTATGCCTAGTGAATTATATATAATCCCATAATAACCATTTTCAAAAAGCATACCATAAAACCTGAAATGGTCTTCATTTTTATTAACCTGTTGAGTTCTTAATTTTACTGATTTGAGAGGCCCATCAAACCGAAAAACGTCATAAAATTCCCCGGAACCATCAACAAAAACACCAGGAGTATTATTAAATCTTCCCGCTTCATTTAAAAAATAGCCAAATGCCCTCTCATCTTTTTCATAAAACACCGTAACTTTGTTAAAACTATAATCAACATCTTTATTGTCTTTTAAATTTATAGTAATTTCACTGCCGGGGGCAAATGTTTCAATGGATATTCCGCATAAACCGACAGTCATTTCAGGATGTTTATTTTTAATACTATCATGTTTCCACTTTTTATTAGAAAAAGAAATATAAGAAGAAGAGGAATTAGTCCTTGCCAGTTTATAAGGAAAAATAATCCCAAGCCCCGCGTTTCCAAAATACCTATGAAATAACATTCTAAGTTCCCCGGTAAAATAATCTGCCTGAATATGAGAATCGCCTATATGAATAATTAATATTTTACTTTTATTTGTATTTTTCAGGTTTTCCAGCTTGTTATAAAATACCTTTAAAGATTCACTATTTTCAATTTTATTTTTGTCATAATTTATAAAATTGAATTCTTTTTTAATAGAATGTCCCACCGGGCCGTTAATTATATCCGCCCCTGCTAAATTTGGATTTAAAAAAAACATTAAAAAAAACAAAAATAGTTTCATTAATTATCCTTTTTATTTATTATTGCCCTGTATAAAAGTTCCGCCAATATTCTGCCGCCGGACATATTAAAATGAGTAAAATCGTAATTAGCCTGTTTATTTTCGACATATCTGACCATTGATTTTTCAGAACCCATAACATAATATAGATTCCAGAAAGAAGATTTTGAAAGATTTGCAATATTATATTGTTCTTTAACCAGAAGGGGAATCCTTGGATTTGTATCATACTCACCATTATCATTCTTTATTGAAATATCATGAACGCTTATTGTTAAAACAGCCGCAGTTTTTATGTTTTCATTAATATATTTAATTGCACTTACCATTTGTCTTTGATACCATTTATAAGTTTTATAGACCGGATCAATTATGTTTGAACCATATTGCAGAATAATAAGGTCGTAATGCAAAATATCATTGAATTTTTTTATTAATCCGCCATCTATTTTTTTTATTTCAATTCCTGAAATTCCCCTATATGAGAAATTGTCAATATAAACACCACCCTTATCATCAAAATTCACGCCATATATAAACATTTCAGCGTTTGACAAAATATTTATTTTTACCTTCCTGAATACTTTATCAGGTGTTATTGTTATGGTTTCCAAATCTTCACCAATTTCAAGAGGCCTGATTATCCTTTTTGTATCATCAATCGTAAATACGGCATAAGATTTTGTTTTTACATGACTGTAGTAAATTGATACCGAATTAAAAAACTGGAGAGTTTTATAAATTTTTGCCGCTCTGTATTCTGTCCAGCTTGAGTTATCAATATCTTTTAATATAGCATTTTCATCTAAAGCGGAATCATAATTTAAAATTTTAGGAATGTATGTATAACCGGATATTCCAAGCGGAACGTTTTTTTCATTGCTTAAAAACGAGTAAGTCTGCCAATCAGGAGAATATGAATGAAAAATGGTCTGCCTGAAACCTGAAAAAACTGAAGTAACCGGGACAAACCCGACATTTCTGCCCCCGAAATTGTCCTGGAGGTAATTTCGAAAGTCCTGGACCAATATATCACCTTCGATAACAGAATCTCCATAGTATGCAATTCTTACTTTTTTATTAGCCATTTTTACCTGCTTGAGTTTTGCGGCAAGACGCTTCATATCATTTCTTTTATGGCTGAAATCAACAATTCTGTCTGTATTAAAATCTTCTGTTTTGCAAAATTCATTTTTATTCACTGATGAATCATTTTGGGACATAAAATTTTCGGAAAGCTCAACAGATTTTTCAGGTTTTAACCTGCCGGCCATGGCAATGTTTGTGCTTTCATTTATATTGAAGTGCTTATTATCTAAACTTGTAATTTTTTTCTTTTCTTTTTTTTTGACAATATCTAAAAAAAGGTTTATCTTTTTAATCCTAAAACCAGATATCTCCGGATTGAAATCCAATAATTGAATAATAATCAGAAATATTGTGGAAAGAAAAAATATTACAAAAGGCCGCCATATATAATTCCTTACGGGTTTTAGTTTTTCATTATCATCTCCATTAACTTTATTTTTTTTAAAGTCCATGGTTATCTTATCGGTATTTTTAATAATTTAACATTATTAAAATTTATAAGGACGTTTTTAAAACGGACGGAAACGTGTTTTAAGGTGTGATGTTGGCGGAAATCTTTTTCGCGACCTCTTCAGGAATCCCTGTAATCTTAAAATTATTATTAACACAAACCAACTGGACCGACGCGGAAACCAAAAGCCTGCCTTCCCTTTTAGCCTGCTGTAAAAACTCTATCGAGGCATTTTTCAGTTCTTTTATTTCAGTAAAAATTTCAAGGGTATCGCCATAAGCAGAGGGTGCTTTATAATCAATATTTGTATTCCTGACTATAAAAAGAATGTTTTTTTGAGATAATTCTTTGATGTCAATCCCTTTTTCTCTGAGAAATTCAGTCCTTCCCTCTTCAAAATATTTAAGATAATTAGCGTAATAAACAACACCTCCGGAATCTGTGTCATGATAATAGATTTTTTTTGGCATTTTAAAAACAGAATTCATCTTATAAAAATAAATTTTTTAATTTTTTAAAGAAATCCTTTACCTGCGGGAACGTACTTTCATCCTCAGTCGCCGCAAATTCCTTAAGCAACTCTTTCTGCCTTGAAGTTAACCTCGACGGCACTTCGACGATTATCCTGACAAGTAAGTCTCCCCTGCCATATCCATGAAGGTGCTGGATACCCTTTCCTTTAAGAACCAAAGTTTTATGACTCTGGGTCCCTGACGGAATTTTTAATAAAACCTTGCCTTCCAGCGTTGGGACTTCAATCTCGCCGCCCAATGCCGCCGTAACAAAACTAATCGGCACACTGCAAACTATGTCATCCTCATGGCGTTCGAAAAATTCATGTTTTTTCTCTTCAATGATAACAATTATGTCTCCGGGCGGGCCTCCCCTGGGGCCGGCATTCCCTTTCCCGCGCAGGGGGATATAATTACCCTCCATAACACCGGCAGGGACATTTACCGTGATAGTCGATGCGCCGCTTGTCCTGCCCTGTCCCTTACATTCAGGACAAGGCTTCTGGATAATTTTACCTTCCCCATAGCATTTCGGGCATACACTAATGCTTATGGACTGCCCAAAAATGCTTCTTGTCACCTGGCGGACCTCACCTTTACCATGGCATGCGGGGCATGCTGTTGAATCAGCGCCTTTTTCTGCGCCGCTGCCGCCGCACCTTTCACATTTGTGCAGGCGGTCCAGTTTAATGGTTTTTTCAACGCCTTTTGAGATCTCTTCAAGCGTAAGTTTCAATTTTACATGTATATCTGAACCTGTCTGCCTGGCGGACCGCCTGCCTCCTCTTCTTCCCTCTCCAAAAAATTCGTCAAAACCGCCGCCGCCAAAACTAAAACCGCCTCCCCCGCCAAAAGCCTCCGCGAAAGCACGAAGCGCTTCGGACAAATCAACGTGGCCATATTGCGCATGCGGCCCCCCAAACCCAGCGCCCATGCCCGCCGGACCTTCATGCCCAAACTGGTCATACGCGCTTCGCTTATCGGGAGCGGACAAGATTTCATACGCCTCAGCTACTTCCTTGAATTTTTCCTCGGCTTCTTTATTCCCGGGATTATTATCAGGATGATACTTCAAAGCAAGTTGTCTGTAAGCCTTTTTTATTTCATCTGTTGACGCGTCTTTTTTGATACCAAGAATCTCATAATAATCTCGTTTTGCCAATTTCCCCCCTAACTTAATTAAATTCTACAGGAGCTTTATTAATCAAGTCCCATTTGTCTATTTCTTTTTCTTCTTTTCTTCCTCATCCACGACTTCATAATCGGCCTCAACAGCCTCTTCTTTTTTGGCACCTGTGCCTTCTTCACCCGCACCCGGTGTCCCACCCTCTTCGCCTGCTCCAAAACCGCCTGCCGCGCCCGCGCCAAAATCACCAGCGCCCGACCCGCCGGTCCCGGACCCTCCCGCGCCCTGTTTTTTCGCGGCTTCCGCGTATACAACTTCCGCGAGTTTATGAGACGCTTTCATCAACGCCTCAGACGCCGATTTTATCTCTTTCGCGTCTTCGCCCTGGCTTACTTTCTTCAACTCTTCCAGTTTCCCGTTAATGTCCTGCTTAATTGAATCATCAACTTTATCGCCGTATTCCTTCAGGGATTTTTCCGTGTTATACACCAGGCTGTCGGCTTCGTTCTTTGCTTCCGTCAATTCCTTCCTTTTCTTATCCTCCTCCGCGAACCTCTCCGCGTCTTTGACCATTTTATCAATTTCATCTTTTGACAATTTTGTCGGGGCCGTTATACGGATACTCTGCTCTTTTTTGGTCCCCAAATCCTTTGCCGTAACATGCAAAATGCCGTTCGCGTCGATATCAAACGTGACCTCTATCTGGGGCATGCCTCTCGGCGCGGGCGGAATACCCACGAGTTCAAACCGGCCCAATTCCGTGTTGTCTCGCGACATCTGCCTTTCACCCTGCAGGATATGAATATCCACTGCGGGCTGGTTGTCTGCCGCGGTCGAAAAAACCTGGCTCTTTTTTGTGGGAATTGTCGTGTTTCTTTCAATGAGCTTTGTAAAAATGCCTCCCAGTGTTTCTATTCCAAGTGAAAGCGGCGTGACATCCAGGAGCGTAACATGTTTCACCTCGCCCTGCAGAACCCCTGCCTGGACGGCCGCGCCCATTGCCACGCATTCCATCGGATCAACACCACGCTCAATTTTCTTCCCACATAAATCTTCAACAAATTTCTGGACCGACGGCATCCTGGTCGGCCCGCCGACAAGTATAATTTTATGTATATCGTTAGGCGTCAATTTCGCATCGGACAGCGCCTGCTGGACCGGTTTCCTGCACCTTTCAATAATGGGCGTAATCAGCTGTTCCAGTTTCGCGCGGGTAAATTTCATCTGCATGTGTTTGGGACCCTGCGCGTCAGCGGTAATAAAAGGAAGGTTTATTTCAGTTTCAAGTGTCCCTGAAAGTTCTATCTTCGCTTTTTCACCCGCTTCACGAAGCCTTTGTACGGCCATCTTATCTTTGCGGAGGTCAATGCCATTGTCCCTTTTAAATTCATTCGCGATATAATCAATTATGGCGTTGTCCATGTCGGTACCGCCCAACTGCGTGTCACCGCTTGTCGATATAACCTCAAACCCGCTCTTTTTCCCGTCCGGATCATACCACATGTCCATTATTGTCACATCCAATGTCCCCCCGCCCAAATCAAAAACAAGGATCTTGTGTTCTTTTTCGGCCTTATCGATTCCATAGGCGAGGCATGCGGCTGTCGGTTCATTAATAATTCTTAAAACTTCAAGCCCGGCGATTGTTCCCGCGTCTTTTGTCGCCTGCCTCTGGTTATCATTAAAATACGCGGGGACCGTGATGACCGCCTGGGTAACCTTATCTCCTAAAAAAGCTTCAGCGTCCTGTTTAATTTTCTGTAGAATAAAGGCGGATATCTGCTGGGGAGTATATTCCTTGCCGAAAATCTTTACCTTGTAGTCCGTTCCCATTTTCCGCTTTATCGCCTGGACCGTCCCCTCCGGGTTGGACACCGCCTGCCTGCGCGCGGGTTCACCCACAAGCCTTTGCCCGTCTTTTGTAAAAGCTACATATGACGGGAACGCTTTCCCGCCGATACTGGCCCCTTCGGCAGAGGGTATAATTGTCGGTTTTCCTCCCTCCAAAACAGCTGCCGCTGAATTCGAAGTCCCTAAATCAATTCCTATTATTTTACTCATGATTTTTTCCTCCTTTAAATTTTACGTAATGTCAAAAATCTCTTTGACATTTTATTAAAATTCCTTATCATTATCGATAAAAATCAACTTTTTAAATGCTCCCCCCTGTTTTTAAGAAAATTTTGAGGTATAATAATCATCATA
>JBFMCF010000029.1 GCA_040754625.1 bacterium
TATTCACTTGAAATGCCCTTTTTTTTGGTTGTTATGTTTTTGGTCAAAATCATTTTAACCAATAGAATTGGGCATTTCAAGTCCTTTTTCGCTTTTATTTCAAAAAATTACGCTTGTGTAAGGACTAGTTGATTGCCATAATCTTTAATGGTCCGCGATGAGTAATTTTTTACCCTCATATTTTCCTGGAATTTTATTATTAAAAAATTAATGTTACTCATTTATAAATTCTTTCCTATATACCTTTTCTCTGCAAACCCTCGAAGCAGCGTTTATATCCTTTATTATCAAGGTGTTAACTGCTCCACGAAGTCGGCACGAAGTACCCTCGAAGTTTAATAAAACCTTTGGTTTTATTAAATCCTGAGCGAAGTCGAAGGATCTCTAAAGCGAAGCCGAATGATCTAATTTCTCAATGTCTTTAAGGCCAAGGATAAACTTTTCACCATCAGAACCCTGGCCGTCCCAGGCTAAAATATAGGTGAATCTTTTGCCTTGTTTGCCGCTTACCGGGATTAAATATTCCAGGTCTTCAAGCTCTGTGATGTGTGTCCTTATCTGGTATTCGCTCCATCTCGTCCATTCCCGGATGTCTCTGCGCGAGATAATACATTTTTCAGGTAAAAGGTTTTCTTCTTCGCGGATTTTATCCACCAGCTTTTTTATCTCTATTAACAATAGCCGGGACGGCGGCGACATTTCACTTAGGGAATGGCCGAGGATCTGATTCGCGATTTCGTTGGCGGCCTCGATATCTTTTAAATCGACTTCGATGTATTCGAAGGAGTCATCCCCCGCGTAACCGGTTTTAATCTCTTTTTGGTATTGCCTTAATAACGCGATTGTTTTTATCAGTGATAAATATTTTGGCTGTTCTCTTCGGGCCCTTAAAACAGCGTCCGTAAAACTTAATTGTTCCGAATATGGATTAACTACTTCTAAGGTCCTTAGCAGCCGCTGTATGCTATGATGTTTTGTCCGTATCTCCTCTTTTTCGCGTTTTAATATAATGCCTTTAATACTCTGGTTCTGTCTTTGCTTTTCTAAAATAAGCCTGGTCTGTTCTATTGATTCATCTATAGTTAAAATAATAAAACGGTTGTACGTTTCATAATCAAAGTTTTCATTGTAGGTGGTTGTAATCATAATCGCCGTCGGGCCTTTGACTGTGTATACGTCTGTTTTCAGCTTGCCGGTAACAGGGTCTTTTATGGTTGACGCTGTTCTTAGGCTCCGGGCGGACTGCAAATTCCTCAGTGAGTATCTCGCGCCGTTCGCGCCGTGTTCTTCTTCTATTGCCAGGAGTTTATGCACCAGGGATGTTTCTCCTTTGTAAAATAAGGCCTGGTCTGTAAGGCGGGTATATTTTTCGTAATCTTCTTCCGGGGTAAATGATAATATGGCGTCTTGCAACGCGGATTTGCCGGCGGCAGACCGCGACACGGTAAGTATGGCTAAAGGGTCGGATAACTTTCTTGACACTGCCGCGAGATATCCGAGCAGGACGTTGTTTTGTTCTCCTATGTATCCGTAGATTTTAAAATCGGCAACGATTTTATCTAATAAATCAGGCGCTTTTAAATATTCCAGGGCATTCTGCCTTTCCTGCTCTGTCATTACAGGCTTTTGCTCTTTATTTTCATTTTTTTCCAGCTTCTTTGCCTGGATATTTTCTAAACGCTCCACGATTAAAGACAGGTCGGCGTTGAGTATTGACGGTTCTAAGGATATAACTTTTCCGGCCTGCGCGATAAATATTTGTCTGTGTTTGGCGCTGTAAAGGTCCAGTGTGTCTAAATGATAGTTTTCCAAACTTGTAAGTTTTATGTTTACCTTTAACTGGTCCAGCCGGTTCCAGTTTAAGCCTCTGATACGATACGCGTGATCTTTAAAATTAAAAGTTATCTGGGTTTCATCTTCGGTAACCAGGGGATAATTTTCTTGCGCCTTATCCGCGGCGGGACTTGCGGCAGGCCTTGCTGCAAGCCCTGCCGTAGGCCCTGCCTCTTGGGCCTGAGCTGCAATAAGCCGGGTAAAGTCCTGTTGTGTGATTCCGGTTAAAAGATATTCGTTCGGGTCTTTGACCCCTTCGGGGAGTCTTATGGTTGCTGTCTTTATACCCAGCTCTTTTAATGTTATTGAGATTCTTTCGGCTGCTCTCTCCCCTGCTGTATCGTTATCCAGGCATAAAACTATTTCTTTGATTCTGTGTTTTTGAATTAATTCAAGATGGCCTCTGGTTAAGCCGTTAATGCCGTATAACGGAATAGTTTCTTTGATACCTAATTGATAAAGGGATAAACTGTCGATAATAGATTCCGTTAAATATATTTTATCCGCGCTTGCCAATACTTTTGAGTTAAATACTCCCCTGTGCTGTCCTGCCAAATAAAGATGGCTGTTTCTTTCTATGTTCCTGCCGTATAAACTTACAACGTTGCCATATTCATCTTCTATCGGGAAGATTACGCAATTGTAAAAGGCCTCGTTTCCTTTGGCATTTAATATGCCTGATGCTTTCAGGACTTCGATCATCGGGCCGTCGGGCGGCAGGGTTTTCTTTAAACTGCCGTTCGCGAAACCTAATTTAAAATCCATATAAATATTTTGATCCGTGATTTTCCTTTTAGCTAAATACTCTAAAGCCCGCCGGTCTTCTTTAAACGTTTCGTGATAAAAGTCCGTAACTCGTTTTAAAAGATCCGCGGGACTAAAATCAACAATCGGTTCTTGAGTCAGTTCCTGATCTTGATTCTTTTTATCCGTAAGGGCCAAAAGCTTGCGGTATGCTCCAAGCCACGATATCTTTTCGTATTTTGTCACGAATGATATAGTATTGCCCCCTGCTCCGCAGCCAAAACAGTGCCAGAGCCATTTATTTCCTTTTTGATTTACTTTCAGCGACGGGTTATAATCGTCGTGGAACGGGCATTTAAAACTGTAGGTGCCGTTCGGCGTACCGTTGGCTTTAGTTCCTTCAGGGATTCCATAGCTTTTGATAATCTCAGGCAGGTTTAATTCTTTTATTCTCCTTAACTGGTCAAAGGACATTTCCATATCTTTAATCTCCTCAAGGGCCATTCTTATACCCTGTCAAGAAAAAAATATAAAATTATTAAAATTTTTATCTTGATTTATCGGTTCATTGTATGATACGCTTATCGTATCGGATTGTCAAGCATAAAATTGGAGCGCGCAATGAAACTGGAATTTCGGCCTTATAATAGTTGGCATGATACGGCAAATAAGGAGAGCGTCATGCCAAAAAGAAAGATACTGTTAAAAGCAAAAGAACCTTTCGGGGAGAAATTAGCCCGGATCCGGCAGGCTGCCGGTTATTCCCAGAGAGACTTCGCCGCTGAGGTCGGAATATCTCAGAGAATGGTAGCCTACTACGAGAAAGAAACGGAATATCCGCCTACACATCTAATGCCTTTGTTCGCAAAAGCCCTGCATGTAACAGCAGATCAGCTGTTGGGGTTAGAGAAAGAAAAAGGCAGCGGCAAACACCGCGACAACAGGTTATTGAGACGGTTCGGCCAGGTGGAAAAACTCCCCGCGCCAATGCGTAAGCAGATCGTTCAAATCCTTGACGCGTTCCTGGAGAGAGAAAAACTGCTGGCAAATAAATGAAAAAATAAATTTTTCCTTGACAATGGTTAGCAAATATGCTAACTTACATATAAGAGGTGATGAGTGGCAATCCCTAAAAAAGAAGAATACATTTTCTACCAGGGAGAGAAGTTTCAAATAGAGTTTTATTTTAATGAGGCGGGGAAAATACCCGCTAAAGAGTATTTGGAAGAAGCGGCTTTGGATGTAAAAGTAAAGCTGGCCGCTCTGGTAAAATATATAGCGGAACATGGCAGTATCTTCGATATAACAAAATTCAGAGTAGTGGATACCAGGGATAAAATTTACGAGTTTAAGCCTTTACGATACCGTTTTTTTAATTTCTTTTACGAAGGCAGAAAAATAATTATTACTAACGGTTATATGAAAAAATCTCAAAAGGTGAGCAATAAAGATTTAGAAAGAGCAAGGGATATAAAAAAAGATTACACTTGCAGAGTAAAAGGAGGCAGTTATTATGGAAAAGAATAAAACATACATGGACAGGTTAATGGGCGATAAAGAGTTCCGGGAGAAGTTTGATCAGGAATATCAGAATCTTTGTATCGCGGAACAGATTGCCCGGGCGCGCCATCATGCGCGTTTAACTCAATCTGACCTGGCTAAACTGATAAATACTACTAAATCAGCTATTTCCCGTTACGAAAGCGCTGATTACGATAAATACGGGATTGCGCTATTATCCAGAATTGCCAAAGCCTGCGGGGCAGATTTAAAAATAATTTTTGTTACTTCCAAACGCAAGAAGAATGCTTCTCGTCTTGCTGCCGCATTATAGATAATGTTGTTTCTAAAAGCCCAAACTCTCCTCCCCATTTTAATAGCAGTTAATCCCTTAGAAATGAAGCTTTTGGGTCCGGCTTGTCCGTGTCAGGTAAGCGGGGAAACTGAAGCCTGTCCGCCGCGCCAGCCGCAAAAAAAACAGAGGGCCGGGGTGAATGCTTTTTTTAGACCCCTGAAGAGCTGGTTTTGCCACCCTTTTTAAATACAGCTACCTGACCTTATCGGGGTTTGCCAAGGAAAAAGGGGGTTTAAGGGGGGGGAAAACTGCGGCCAGGGGGCGGCGGTTGAGTGCGGCGGGCAGGCGGTGGAAACCTTACCGCGCCTTAACCGAAAGGAAGCAAGGAAAACGCGCCGGAGAATGATTGTACAACAGTTATTGAAGTTTTACATTACAATGTGGGCATAATATTTCTCCATGAGTTTTAAAAATAATTAATATTTTTCTTATGTCAACAGTATTTATTGTAAATAATAATTTATTACAATTTGGACATTTAATATCTTCTAAAGAATATATTTGGTAAAGATAAATAACTGCACAAGGAAAGAAAAAAAGGAAAATTATTCTATCTGGCAAATTCAAATAATCTATGACCATAGAAACAAATAAAAGTAAAAATATAATAAAAATAAATGATAAAATGATTTTTTTAAATTGCCTATTTAATTGGGGACGAATCTTATTTTTATATTCAAATTTATAATCTGCTTCTGGCATAAAATTCTTCTTTCTGTATTCTTTTTCTCCCTGCTTAATGTATTTAAATTTGGCTCTTCGTTTTTATTCCAAAATATTGTCGTCAAGTGGTATTGTAGGAGTAATTGGACTAGGAGAAACTCCTAACCCGATATTTAATGAAAAACTTGAAAAATCGTCAGCAAAAGTTACTCCTAAGTACTCTCCCATACCGACATTCCATTTAATGGGTGTTATTCTAATTTCGCCTTCAGAAGATACCTCATCGCTTGTCCATGTAATATGCCAGCCAGCTCCTATTGCTTCTAAAAAGGTAAAATCTGCACCTAATTTTGAAGGGTCATCTGTATCCCATCCAAAATCAAAACCTGCTATGCCATATGAAGATCCTATTGACCACTTTTCCCACCATGATTTCTTTTGTTTGCAAAAACCAAAAGAATCAATAAATCTAATTGGATTGTTGCCGCAATACGCATAAAAGTTCACCCCGCCGAGGAAGCCAATCGGATCCGGTTCTAAAAATCTCCCCACTTTCGAATCATAATATCTAGCCCTGTTTATCTATCATAGATCACTTTTCATAATCAATCCTTTTAACCCTTTATTGTTATATGTTTAGGTTAATATTCATACTATACTCTTTTTCTTCTAAAAATCAACTTTTTATTGTAAATTTTATTTGTAATTTCCCCCTGGGATGGTATTTCTGAATAGCGGCCTTTAAATCCTCCGGCGCTACGCGGGTATAAATCTCTGTGGTCGTTATGCGGGTATGCCCAAGCAGCATTTGGATCATTTTTAAATCACTGCCGTTTTGCAATAGATGCGTGGCGCATGAATGTCTCAGGCTGTGCGGTGTTATTTTTTTAGCCATACGCATTTTGCCTCGTTTCTATACTCGTAACAGAAATTATTTTCGTTCCATCATCAATTTCATAGAATAATCGATAGTCACCTATGCGGTATCGCCATGTGGGTGGAATAAAATTTTTTAGCTTCTTAATATTCAATCCGCAATATGGGTTTTCTTTAATCTGGGGATAAATATAATTTTCTATTTTTTTGTAGATCTTTTTTCCACGGCTACCCCCTATTTCTTCGAGATCTTTTAAGAATTGCTCTGTTTCAAAGATTTTATATTTATACAAATCTGCCTCGCTTTTTTCGAGCGTCTTCACTGCCTTTCCTCAATTTCCCCAATAGCTTCTCATCGCCTAATATTTCTGCCATTTCAAAATCGTCCGCTAATTCAATATCCTCAACATATTTAAGTGTCGCAGTCTCTATAAAATTCGATATTGACCTGTTTTCTAAACAAGCATGCCTTTTAAAACGATCCAAAAGCGATTCATCTATTCTTAATGTAACTGTTTTTGCCATTTTATTTCACCTCACTTTTAATGTTATGTATTGAATATAATATATTACAATTACTTACATTTGTCAATATTATAAATAACTATTTTCATAGAAAACAAACACCCCCCTGAAGAGCCAGTGCTCTGTTACATAAATTTCGATGAGATAGCAGAGGCTATTTTGGCCTGATTCAAGGCGCGAGAAGCAGTGCATACCCTCTGCGGTATGCATGCGACGAGCAACGCAGAAGCAGGGTAAAAGAGACCTGCCCTTTGGGAATGCCCATCTTTGGCCAATTTCTGCCTCACTCCTTCTTGATGTATCACTGCAGATACGCCTCTGCGTCGTCGTTTGTTGAAATTGTCTCAAATCTGGGTATTCTATCTCATCAAAATTTATGTGACAGAGCACCAGTTTCCCCCCTTTGTTCAATAAGGCCACCTGACCTTAACGGGGTTTGCCAAGGAAAAAGGGGGGTTAAGGGGGGAAAAAACTGCGGCCAGGGGGCGGGCGGCTGAGTGTGGCGGGCAGGCGGTGGAAACCTTACCGCGCCTTAACCGAAAGGAAACTAGGGAAACGCGCCAGAGAAAACCTGTAAGCAAAATTTAGCAGACTTTTTTGTGGGATCGTTTTTCTTTAGTGAAGGAATCGGAATCACAACAATTATTAATTATAGTAGAAAATAACGTCCCAGATACCGATAGATACCAGATATATTCATAAGTGAATTTATTGAAGTAATTTATCTGAAATATTTTTTAGTTTGTTAATTTGCCATTTTTCATACTCTTTATCTTTTAGTCTGATATCTTCATCAGAGTAATAATGATAAAGTTCATGCCATGCAAGATCTATCAATTTATCTAAATCCATTTTTTCATTAGGCCAACTATCAATATGGACTGCACCCCTAAAACTGTAATTATATGTTAGACTATTGATAGG
>JBFMCF010000030.1 GCA_040754625.1 bacterium
TATCGTGTTAAATACACTTGCCAATTCTCTCAAATCCCTCTTAATCTCCCTTTTCTAAAGGGAGAAATCTAAAATTTACCCCGTTTCAAAACTTTCATTCCTTTCATACCTATTTTGACATTATCAATTTTTTCCACAATGTTTTTTGGCTCAAGCGGGCGGGTAAAACTGGGCCACCCTGTTTTCGAATCATATTTATCGATCGAGCTGAACAGGGGTTCGCCCGAAACTATGTCAACGTATATTCCATTCCTGTGATTGTCCCAGTACTCATTTTTATACGCCGGTTCCGTCCCGTTTTCCTGGGTCACTTCGTATTGGAGCAGCGTTAATGTTTTTTTAAGTCCCTCCCTGGAAGGTTTTTTATAATTTGCTCCTTTTTTCGCGCCGCCCGGCATATCTTTGTCATCTCCCCATATTTTTTTTAAATACTTGTCGCGGCCGCAGTTTAACCTGTAAAATTTATAACGTATCGGGTTTTTTTTGTGATAGCCCTGGTGATATTCTTCCGCTTTATAAAATCCAGACGCTTTTCTTATTTCGGTAACAAGCGGTTCTTTATACCTGCCGGTTTTTCCGAGGGCTTCCTTCGATTTTTCCGCGGTCTCTTTTTGTTCCTCGTTTGTAAAAAAAATTGCTGACCTGTAGCCGGGGCCCCTGTCGCAAAACTGCCCGCCGCCGTCAGCCGGATCTATCTGCCGCCAGAATATTTCCAAAAGCTCCTCGTATTTTATTACAGAAGGGTCATAAGTGATCCGCACTGCTTCGACATGTCCTTTTTCTGCGTAATCTTTATAAACAGGGTCACGGTCTTTCCCTCCTGTATACCCGGAAACCACTTCTTTTACGCCGTTAAGTTTTTCAAACGGCGGCTCCATGCACCAAAAGCACCCGCCCGCGAAAACAGCCGTTTCATATTTTGTGCCGGCATATACCACCGGCATCAAAAGAGGAAAAAACTGTAAAATAAACAGGCTGTTGAAAATTTTCTCGTACATATTTCATTCCTTCTAAAAATAACATTATAATTTTTGCAGCAACTTATTAAGTTACACCATCATCAATGATCAGGTCGCCATTGATTTTGATGTTCCCGCTTTGAATCCGGACCGGACGTTTTTCCATGGTTAAATCTTCCTTGTTCTTCCCTGAGTATTTCTAAAATCGTCTCATCACTTGTTTGTTCAAAATCAATGTAAAAAGCCCCGACGGCGCCAAAAAAAAGCGGGACACGCAGGCATATTACTTCATCGCAAAGAAGCGCTGTCTCTTCTACTGAGTCCCGCGGGCTGACTGGCAGGGCGGAAATTAATTGTTCAGGCGATTCATTCCGGGCCAGGATAAGCGCGGCTTTCATCGTGGCCCCGGTCGCGATACCGTCATCGGTTATTATTACTGTTTTATTTTTTAGTTCTCTTTTCGGCAAAATTTCACGGTAATAAGAAGCCTTTCGCTTTAAATTCAACAATTGTTTTTCAGCCTCTTTTTTTATAGCCGCATCTTCAATTTCATCTAAAGTGAAGACCCTGTTCCCGAAGGTAATCCTGCCGTTTTCACTTACCGCGCCTATCGCGAACTCAGGATTATAGGGCGAGCCGATTTTGTGGGTCAATACAACATCGAGACGGGAGTTTATAATCCCGGCTATCTCCCTCGCTACTATAATCCCGCCTCTCGGTATCCCGAGAACGACTGTGTCCTTACTGAATTTATATTTTTTTAGCACATGGCCAAGCATCCGGCCCGCTTCCGCACGGTCGATAAAAGGCTCACCGCTTGTTGATAATATGTTTATCTTCCCCATTATTATTTCCCCTTCTGTTTAAAGCTTAACTTATCCAGTGAAATTGTGTACTCCTGCCGGGATTCATCATATTTCACGGAATATTCAGACGGGTAATAACCTTTTTTTTGATATGAGGCAGGGAGTTTAATTGTTTGCGTATCGTTTGGTTTCGTCTCCAGGAACGCTTTGGTTACCATCGGTTCAAAAAACGCTATTTTGCCGTTATAAGACCCGTATATAAAAGTCCGCGTGAAGGGTTGCTTATTGAATTCCGGCGCGGAAGGGTCGATCCAGTGGACACCCATTCGCGGGACTTCCGTCCCTTCCGGCAGGACATAGCCTGCCGGCAAATACTGCGCTGCTGGTTTTTTTAAACATTTTACAATATCATCGCCTTTGGCGGTAATCCTGTTTCTCTCCTTTTGAGTTAATAAATAGAAATGAATATCAAAATGAGGCACATCATAAACACCCGGGGGGATGTGGCCGTAAGGGTTCCAATCCAGTGAAATATGAGTAAATGGAAGAGCTTTAACTTCCTCCGGAAAAAGCAACGGGTATTCAACGCTGTCAATGTCTTTAGAAGACGGGATTTCGGGTAAACCCGAAAGAGCGGTCTGTGTTATGGTGACCCCTATCGCGGACGGTTTTCCCTGTTTATCAATTTCCACCCACGCCCATCCCGCGCCATTTCCTATCTGTCTGGCCTTCCCGAAAAAAACACCGCTCTTTGCCAGCGTTATCCGTGACAAAAAAACACAGAGAATAATTACATTTAATTTAATGAAAAAACGCATAATTTGCCCCCTTGTTCATAATTCATGTTAAGATAATACAATATTATTTTATTTGCGGAAAGGTGTAAATGGCTGTAATCTACTTTTTTATGACTTATTTCTCCCTTGGAGTTATAATCATTCTATGTTTAAATTTTCAATTATTATTCCTGTATTTAAAGAGGCCGGGATAATCAACAATTCAATAAAAGACATTCTTGATAAATTCCGAACGGAAAAATTTGAAATTATCGTGGTGGATGGTGAAAACAACGGGAGCACAATTAACACGATAAATACCGGATACGCCAATATTAAAAAATCAATATCCGGAAAAAACAGGGCCAAACAAATGAATGCGGGAGCGTCAGTTTCTGAAGGTGATGTTCTCTTGTTCCTTCACGCGGATTGCGCTCTGCCTGAAAACGCCCTGGATCAAATTAAAAACGTTTTTGATTCCGATCCGGATACTGCCGCGGGAGCGTTTAACTTAAAAATAGACTCCAATAAAATTATTTTTAAAATAATTTCAAAACTCTCTTCCCTGCGCGCGCGAATAACAAAAATTCCATACGGGGATCAATCGATATTTATACGAAAGGATTACTTCTTAAAATTAGGCGGATACAGGGAATTACCTTTAATGGAAGACGCCGATTTAATGCGCCGGATTAAAAAAAACAAGGGTAAAATAAATATACTTCCCGCAGGCGTGACTGCCTCTCCACGGCGCTGGGAAAAAGAAGGTATTCTTTATTACACCTTAAAAAACTGGTTGATAACCATTCTTTATTTCTTAGGCGCGCACCCTGAGAAATTGAAAAAGTTGTATTACAGGGGCGAATAATTATCCGCCCCTTCTGTTAAATTAATTTCGATGAATTTGTTAACAATTGAACAGTTGGAAATTGACAATTGATAATTGTTTTTCAAGTAAACGCTCAATTGTTAATATTCAATTGTCAATTTTTAATTAAATTTATATATAATTATTTAACTTCTCCTTCCCATAAACCGTGAATATTACAATTTTCCTGTGCCGTAACATGCCCGCTTACCGGGGACTTTACCTCAAATTCAGCTTCTGGTTTATCGCCTGGTTTCAGATCTACTTTTCCCGCGGATTTATTGTCTATAAAAAGTTCAATATATTTAATATAATGTTCATTAACCATCGGATGCTCATCCTCCCCGATTTTTACGGTTATCACCAGGGTTTTCTTCTCCTTGTTCTCTTCACCGAGCTGTATCACCGGCACATGTTTTCTCTCAAGTTCGGTCATATTGGACGGGTCTTTGGCCTTGTTTATCTTCATCGGCTCTTCGCCTCTCGCGTAAACCAGGTATCCAATAATCCTTTCCACCTCAGCGTCACTTAGATGCCCCGGCCTTTTTGACTGCATTCTTTTAACGGTTCCCATCCAGCCATCTTTGTTCTTCTTTTTCGAAAGAGGCCTTTCAATTGCGTGGCACAATGAACACTTTGTTTCAAATAAAGTTTTATCCGCTTCCATTTCGTCGGATTCGGCGAAAATAACGCTCAAAAATAACTGGCAGAACAGCATACAGCAGATTAGCAGGCTAAAATATTTTTTCATAATCCTTCCTTTCTTTTATGATTTGTTTTTTATATGATACTAATTCCAGGCAGGCGTGTAAATTATCTGTTTCCGCTTTTTATTGACTTTTCTCCACTAAAGTCCGCGCTGTTCCCGCGTAATATGATAAAATAATACCATGGATAATACAAAAACAAGCGATAACATCGTTGAGACCCCTGTCCAGGGCAAAACCTTTTCTTTATACGGAGACACGCCTGACACAAGAAATTATTACAGTGATGTTAATAAAATAATCGGCCTCTGCCTTGCGAAATGCCCTGACAGAAAAAAACTGATAAGCCTATTGGAATGTGCGAGCGGTAAAAAACAATTAAAAACAAATGACCCGGGTTCGCTGGTTAATTTCATCGTCCGCATCACGCATGAAAAACTTTCAAAATACACAAAAATGACATGCACGCATCTTAAAGAACTGCCTTTTCACAAAAGATTGACGGACAAAACACTTGCCACTTCCGAAGAACAATACCATTTATTTATGCTTGAAATCGCGCTTATAAACATGGAATTCAAGGAAAGTTTCAAAAAGGCGGAAGAAAAACTCGCCTTTTTGCCCCATTGCCTCCGCGATTTAAGTGCGAACTGCCGCTCACAGGTGGAAGGCCTTGACAATGTATGCAAATCCTGTTCTAAAATCTGCATGATTAACCGCGTAAGCAGATTGCTGAAGAAATATAATGTCAAGCCGTATATCTGGATGAACGCGAACATCAAATCCGTTTTTAAAAAAATGGAAAAAGAAAAAAGGAGCCTCGGCGTCCTCGGCATCGCATGCATCCCGGAACTCATCAGCGGCATGAGGCTGTGCATGCGCCGGAACATCCCCGTTGTGGGAATTCCTTTAAACGCGAACAGGTGCGCGAGATGGATCGGCGCATTTCACCAGACCTTTGTGAACATGGAGGAATTGGAAAAACTTCTTTAACACGTTTTGGACGTTTTGGTGGACGTTTTGGGGACGTTCATAAATATATGATTCCTGAGAAGTAAGTACATATTTTCAATCGGTCGAATTATTAAAACTGTAAAGCAACTGTTGTTTGTAGAAAAAATGACATCTTACTCAAACCGATTCGGAATATTTTTAGACGACCAAAA